>JBFGOQ010000135.1:0-1660 GCA_041565075.1 Gammaproteobacteria bacterium | reverse complement strand
TCAGTGCTGACGCCGCGTTATCTGAATTCGGACTGGTGTGGCAAGGAAGTCGCCGAATTCTGCAAAAGCACGGAAACTAGCGGCGGCATGGTCGTGGATAACAAGGCCAGAGTATTCAAGGTACTGAAGGCGCCGGTGGACAGCCAGGAAGCTCTGCCCTCGATTGTGCAAGACGTGCTCGGGTACGAGTTCTTCACGTATGAAGATGAGGCGCCTTTGGAGTTGGATCCGGCCTATGGGGAGAGGTACGCACAGGATTACAATCGGAAGGTCGGAAAACTGGCCTGGGACATCGCGCAAATGCTAAAGCAATTGCAGTCTACCGGCGAAGCACAACCGGGTGGCGCTCCCAGCAACAACACCGATGATGACGCGCAACCTGCGGCCAAAGCCACGATCTATCTGGCTGAATGCAGCTATGACTGCAAAAAGACCAGAGAAATCCTGGAAGGGGAGTTAAAGCGCCACGGCTATGCTGTCTTGCCGGACCAACAACTGCCACGCGACGAGGCTGAATATGTCGAGGCAGTGGAACGGTTGCTGGAACGCTGCGCGCTTTCAATCCATCTGGTCGGTGATACTCATGGCGGCGTGCCCGACGGGCCTACCCAAAAATCGGTCTCACAGTTGCAGAATGAGCTTGCAGCAAAGCGAAGCAAGAGCCACGCATTACGACGCCTGATCTGCCTGCCCGACGGCACGAAGTCGGACCAGGCGCCTCAGCAGGCATTCATCGACGCGTTGCACCACGATAGTGATGCGCAATATGGGGCGGACCTGATCACGGGCAATCTCGAGACCCTGAAAACCACGATCCACACAGCGCTCAGGAAAATGGAACAGCGTGAAGAGAAGCAGGCCACAGCGCAAGACGCCGGCGCGGGCAGTGCCCGGCTGATTTATCTGATTTGCGATGAGAAGGATCGCAAGGCAACGGTTCCGTTCCGGAAGTTCTGCCGCGACCAGGGCTTTGAAATCACGATCCCGATGTTCGAGGGCAATGCCGCAGCAATCCGTGAGGCCCACCAGCAGCTCATGACCGATTGTGACGGCGTCATTCTTTTCTACGGCGCCGGAGACGAAGGGTGGAAGCGGACCCTCGACAATGAACTCAAAAAAATGCCGTGCTACCGGGGCGATAAACCGCTGTTGGCCAGCGGTACCTACCTGGCCGAGCCGAAAACGGCCGATAAAGACGACCTGATCGACATGGAAGAGCCCGGGCTTATCAATGGCCTGGAGAACTTCCCGGAAGCAGCGTTGGCCGGGTTTTTTCAAGTCATGAATCCCGATGGTGCCGCAACATGAACGTGGCAGCCGAGGTGGGCATAAAGCAAAATCCCTTTCCGGGCCTGCGGCCGTTCCGCGAAGACGAGGAGTACCTGTTTTTCGGCCGCGAAAACCAGGTCGACGCCATGGTCGACAAACTTGCGGCCACCCGTTTTCTGGCTGTCGTCGGCACGTCGGGCAGCGGCAAATCCTCGCTGGTCAACTGCGGGTTGCGCCCGGCCCTGCGTACCGGCCTGATGGCACGCGCTGGTACTGCCTGGCGCATGGCGCAGTTCCGGCCCGGTAGCGATCCGATGGGCGCGATGGCCCGCGCACTGGCCGCCGATGGTGTTTTGTTCAGCGACTACCAGGCCGGCGGCTTGTCTCTGGC
>JBFGOQ010000134.1:0-1781 GCA_041565075.1 Gammaproteobacteria bacterium | reverse complement strand
TTGGCCTGGAGATTCAGGATCTCCTCGGTGATGCCGTCGCTGAAAAATTCGATTTCCGGATCGCCACTCATGTTGGCCAGCGGCAACACGGCCACCGCGCGCTTGGTGTCGGTGCGTTCAGAAACAGACATGGATTGTGGAATATCACCGTTACCAGCCGGCGCGGGCTCCGGCACCGTTTCGGTCACTGGCTTTTCTCTCTGCAATCCATCCGGGGAAAGATCGAATGCCCAGGCCAGCACCATGGCCAGCGGAAAACCCAAAATGGCCAGTGCCAGCACCAGGCGCACGCTCCAGTCGGGCAAAAGCAGTTCGGGAAATACTACGGATGCAGCCTCCACTACGAGCCAGGCAACAATGAAGTACACGGCAGCAGCGCGAATCACCTTGCGTCTGCGCAGTTCCTGCCATATTTTTTTGGGCCCGCTTTCAGTCACCTTTGCACTCCCGCCTGCGTAGGCCCAATCATAGCAGGGCTCGTGTGTGGGTTTGTCATTGCCGCTTCGCCCCGGCAGCCACCCGCAGGCCATGTTTTATGTCACCGCAACCACCAATACCCGCCGTGGAAAGCAAGAGCATGGGTGCAAAGCGGGAGCAGCCAAACTATTATTGAGTTCTCCCGTAGTTTATTGCGAGAGGGGAGCATAACCATGGCGGAATCAGCGCGCGCACTGCGAAGCATTGCAACAGTACCCCACTGGATAAACGGCGAGCGCCAGTCTGGAGAGCCGCATGGCTGGGGCGATGTTTATAACCCCGCCAGTGGCAAAGCAATTGCCAGGGTTGCCCTGGCGTCCGTTGCAGACACGCAAGCGGCTATTGCTGCGGCCGAGGCAGCATTGCCGGCGTGGTCGCAGGTGCCTGCCACCAAACGCGCACGGATTATTTTTCGATTGAAAGAACTGATCGAGCGAGACGCCGACAAGCTGGCAGCGATGGTGACCCGCGAGCATGGAAAAGTTCTGAGCGATGCCATGGGATCGGTCAGACGCGGACTAGAGATCGTCGAGTTTGCCTGTGGCATACCGCACTTGCTCAAGGGGGAATTCTCCCACCAGGTGGGCGAGGGCATCGACAGCCACTCACTGCGATTGCCGGTTGGCGTATGCGCCGGCATCACGCCATTTAACTTTCCGGCCATGGTACCCATGTGGATGTTCCCCATTGCCCTGGCCTGCGGTAACACCTTTGTACTGAAGCCTTCAGAAAAAGATCCGTCCTGCTCGTTGATGCTGGCTGAACTGCTGGCTGAGGCTGGCTTGCCTAGCGGTGTATTCAACGTGGTGCAGGGGGATAAAGTTGCCGTGGATACCCTGTTGACGGATCCACGGATCGGGGCCGTCAGCTTTGTGGGGTCTACACCCATCGCCAGGTATGTTTATGAAACCGGTGCAGCTCACGGAAAACGGGTGCAGGCGCTGGGTGGCGCCAAAAATCACATGATTGTCTTGCCGGACGCCGATATCGACCAGGCGGCCGACGCCCTTGTGGGTGCGGCCTACGGTTCGGCGGGCGAGCGCTGCATGGCCATATCGGTCGCGGTTGCCGTGGGTGATGCCGGGGACAAGCTGCGGGAGGCGATGCTGCCGAAAATAAAGGCGCTCAATGTCGCTGATGGCGACGAACCATCGGCCGAAATGGGACCGCTGGTCACCGCAGAGCACCGTGAGCGAGTGCAGTCCTATATCGCTGCGGGCGAGCAGGAGGGCGCCGACCTGGTGGTCGACGGGCGCCAGCATCCGCGCTGTCGCCAGGGCGAGGGGTTTTTCCTGGGTCCTACA
>JBFGOQ010000133.1:0-1851 GCA_041565075.1 Gammaproteobacteria bacterium | reverse complement strand
CTGCATAGTCGATTACGGCGGGCTTGCTTAGTTTGTGCCGCCATCCGTTGCCGGCGATTCCGCAGATTCCTGCACAAGCCCGGTCTCGGCGGCATAGATATCGCGCAAAATGCGGCGCCATTCCTTGTATTGTTCTTCTACACTGCCGGTCAATTCCACTACGCGGCCTTCCACGTCAATAACCAGGGGTGCGATTTCGGCGTCCAGCGAACTGTCGAGCTCTTCCAATGCGTCCTTGTGCAGCTGGGTTTCCTTGGACTTGTCCCAGCCGCTCTTGATTGCATACAGCCCGGCAATGGCCGCACCAACACCCACTGTGCTCTGCGCGCGGGTGGAACTGTTCTTATCAACCAGTATGCCGCCGAGGACCATCGCCGCCCCGGCAAGGTATCGCTTGCGCGCCGACGCCTGCACTTCCCGCAACGCCAGAACTTCGTCATAGGTGTATCGCCGCCAGTTGTCATACGGCAACTTCATGTCAGTGTGAAAGCGTGAGTAGTATTCGTCGAGGGTGTCGACCAGCATGAACTCGCGCTCCTGCACCTTGCCCAGGCGCACCATCATCGGATCATCTGCTGCCGGCAGCTTGAGCACCTGGTAACGACCCTTCCTGTCCTGGGCAAGATAATCACCGTAAGCATAAGGTGAAAGGTCGGTGGCAAAACGGAGCTGCGAGACTTGCCTGATGCGGGCGATTTCGCCGCCCTTCAAGGCCTTTCTTGCTGCCACGAGATCATTTGATATTTCGTTGTAAATATCCTGGAAAGGATCTACGTTGCCCGCAATGTGGCCCTTGTAGGCAAATTTGCTTGCTGTGTCTTCATATTTTTTGTCGAGCCAGACGCGGCCGGTCGCGTCCACCGCCTGTACCGCGATCTTGAGAGTCTCGCCGTGCGATTCGATAATGCGTCCGGTGACCTGCAGATCGGTGACGGTCCGATTGTCGGGAACTACCCGAACTGCACCCCAGTAACCTGTGGTCTGCAAAGTTTCCTTGAGCTGATAGGGGATGTAGCGTGCCTCGGAACGGCGAACTTCCGGGAACAGCCCGGCTTCCTCTATTTCCTTGTCAGTGGCGGGAAGCCCGGGATCGAAAACCTGCACTGCGACATCCAGCAGCTGGCTTTCCGGAACTTCCTGTTGAGCGATAGTCGCACGTGTCGCATTTTCCTTGACCACTTTCTGGGTGCTGCAGGCGCTGACCAGCAGCGTCACCAGCAATACCCCGAATACATGCACCAGATTCCGCGACATGTCAGCTTCCACCCTTCTTGTAATTGATGTACTCGCGCCACAACTTTTCGCGCAGCACCGGATCCGTTTCATTCATGGCTGCTTCACGAATCTGGCGCGCCACAATATCGTCATCCCTGCCGTCGGGAACACCGTCAGGAATATCCCCCGGACGCACCGTGTTGCTGTCTTTCTTGCCGGCGCCCATGTCGTCCATGTCGGTACTTGCCACCGAACCCGCAGGCGAGGGCTCTGCCATTTCCTCGGTTTCCTCACCCAGCCCTGCCGATCCACCACCCAGTTGTTCCAGCAGGGCGGCGGCTTCGGCGCCGGGGTCATCTGCCGACTCGTCGGGCCCGGGCATGCCCGCCCCGGCACCGCTGCGTTGGCTCGCCAGGCGGTTGCGTTCTGAAAGCAGGCGTCCGTCAACGACCACAAGCGTTTCTTCAAGTTCGCCTTCGAGTTGGGCGACCTTTTCGTTTTCGCCAGGCTCGCCTGGCATCAGAACGATGACGCCGCCAGCAGGCAGGTTTTGCCCGCCGTCAGCACTTGTCTCGTCGCCGCCGGGAAGCAGCGCCCCTGTGATGATCATCGCACGAATCGCACCAGCCACTGCTT
>JBFGOQ010000132.1:0-1861 GCA_041565075.1 Gammaproteobacteria bacterium | reverse complement strand
TGCGCAAGGCCATAGACAAGCCGTTTCCAACGCCCCTGCTGCAGACCATTCCGGGCGCTGGTTACCGGCTGGCGATCGACGATGACGACTAAAGGCGTTGGCGCCCGCCTGAGCAGAACTCTTCTGCTCCAGGTAGGCTTCATCAGCCTGGCCGCAGTTCTTGGCGTCCTGGTTGCCAAGTTCATGCTGGAAGATGTTCTGATCCGGCAGGCACTGCGCGACGAGGCAGCACATTTCTGGGAGCGCCGCGAAATTATTGCTGATTTTCCGCTGCCGGACACCCGCAACCTGACCGGCTACATGGGCAACATCCCGCAGGATTTTAGCGACCTGGAGCCTGGTTTTCACAATTTGCAGAAGACTGATGCCCAAGGCCTGGTGCTGGTAGTCGATAAAGACGACCAGCGACTCGTGCTGGTATTCGACGGCCGGCGCGTGGATGTGCTGGCATTCTGGTTCGGGCTGGTGCCGCTGGCGCTGGTATTGCTCGGTCTGTACCTGTCCGCATGGCTGGGCTTTCGCGCCAGCCGCCGGGCCTTTTCGCCCATTATCGCGCTGGCCCGCGAAGTGCGGGAACTGGATCTGGAGTCACCTCACAATCATGCCTTCGACCAGGACTGGATTCCGGACGATCCCGACGACGAAGTCCGGGTTTTGTCCGACGCCATGGAGCGATTTGTGCGCCGACTCAACGAGTTCATTGCCCGTGAGCGTCAGTTCACTCGGGATGCCAGTCATGAGCTGCGCAGCCCCCTGACGGTATTGCGCATGGCCACCGACTTGCTGGACAACGACCCATCGCTTGACAAGGCGGGCAGAAAATCCCTGGCCCGCATCAAGCGGGCGACGCGTGATATGGAAGAGCTTATCGGAGCATTCCTGCTGCTGGCTCGAGAAAATGAATCAGGTCTGCCGGCCGAGGACCTCTGTATCAACGAAATCGCAGCCCGCGAGCTCGAGAACGCACGACTCCTGGCAGACGACAAGCCCATCGAGTCGAAACTGGAAGAGCAGTGCAAGCTGCTCATCGAAGCACCCGAAAAAGTGCTGTCAGTCCTGATCGGTAATCTGCTGCGCAATGCTTTTTCATATACCGAAGCTGGCAAAGTGGCAGTCAGAATCCTGCCCCGCAAGGTAATTATTGAAGACAGCGGTGTCGGTATATCCGAAGATCGGCTGCGTCTCATTTACGAGCCATTCGTGCAGGGCGACAATCATCGCCGTGGCGGCTATGGTGTCGGCCTGACCATCGTGCGACGCCTCTCTGACCGCTTTGACTGGCCGGTGGAGATCACCAGCGAAGTTGGGGTTGGCACCCGGGTGGCCATCAGCTTTCCGGATGCGCGGGTCGTGACAGCCTGATATCAGGATCTTGAAGCCTTGCCCAGATAGCACATAAGGCATTGAATAAACATTAGAAAAACCGTTTCACCTGGGCTTCACGGGTGTTCAGGGACCATGCAATTAGGTAAACGGCCAATTTGACCGGGGCAGGACCATGACCAAAGCGAAACAAGCCGCGATTGACTGGGTTGAGCACGGTTACGTGCCCGACAGCGTAATCCGGCATTCGATTCGCCGGCTTTTGCGGAGCCGGCTGGACAGCCTGCCGGTCGATGACCCGGAAGCCAGTGCGGCTCTGGAACAAAACTTTGTCCGCATGATGGACCTGGCTCCCATCGCACTCGTGCCGGAAAAAGCCAACGAGCAACATTACGAATTACCACCACGATTTTTTGACCTGTGCCTGGGCATGAAGCAGAAATACAGTTGCTGCTTCTGGCCGCGCGGGGTTCGAACTCTGGACCAGGCTGAAGTTGCCGCCCTGCAGGCCAGCTGCGAGCACGCCGAACTGGAAGAC
>JBFGOQ010000131.1:0-1898 GCA_041565075.1 Gammaproteobacteria bacterium | reverse complement strand
GCGCGGCCGGGCCGAGATCCGGCCAGGCCAGGTAGACCGCCAGGATTAGCAGCGCCGCCGGGAGTGACAGCTCGGCCAGAGGCCGCAGCAGCCGGGCAACTCGGGATGCGCTGTTTCGCTCATGCTGGCAAGCCATAATGCGACCATCTGGTTTTTGACCCTGACCTGTATAACGCGGAACCGGCAAGGGCGGACGGCCTGTCACAATCTTTCACCCATAGCGGTCAATTAAATATGTAAAATCAGTGCATTAACGCTGCCTTTGGGGAATCCCGGGAACGCCCACGGCAGCGCGTCTTGCGCGGACCAAAAAATGCCGCAGTGCACTGAATCTGCGCAATTTTTTAATTCACCGCCCAGGTCCTTTGCGCCACGGGGGTGTTCCGTTATAGTGACCGTCCTTTCAAGGCTTCGGAGCAGGCAACCAAGTGCTCGATTTACTCAATACCTACTACGGCGGATTTCTCAACCTCAGTTTCTGGGGCTACGTGCTGGCGACTTTTCTCATGGTGCAGTTCACCATCATGGGGGTGACGCTGTATTTGCACCGTGACCAGGCTCATCGGGGTCTCGATCTGCACCCGGTTCTGCGGCATATATTTCGCCTGTGGCTATGGCTGAGTACCGGGCAGGGCACCGGCGAGTGGGTCGCCGTGCACCGCAAGCACCACGCCAAGTGTGAAACCCCGGAAGACCCTCACAGCCCCAAGATCTATGGCCTGAAAAAAGTGCTGCTGGAAGGTGCCGAGCTGTATCGCGCGGAAGCTTCCAACGAAGAGACCCTGCAGAAATACGCGCGTGGTACGCCAACCGACTGGCTCGAGCGTAATGTTTACCGCAAGTACACCTATGGGGGTATCACCTTGATGGTGCTGCTGGATCTGTTCCTGTTTGGCGTGCCGGGCATCATCGTCATCGCTGTGCAGATGGTTTCGATGCCTTTGTTTGCCGCCGGAATCATCAACGGCGTCGGCCACCACAGCGGCTATCGGAATTTCGAATGCCCCGATGCGGCAACCAATATCGTGCCCTGGGGCGTGATACTGGGCGGCGAGGAATTGCATAACAATCATCATGCGTTTCCAAGCTCATCCAAGTTTTCGGTGCGCAGCTGGGAATTCGATATCGGCTGGCTGTACATCAAAATCCTGTCGGCTGTCGGGCTGGCGAAGGTCAAGAAGGTAGCGCCGATGCCCGTGCTGGTCGAAGAACCGGGGCCCATTGACCTGGAAACGGTGCGCGCAGTTATCGTCAATCGCATGCATGTTCTGCGGGATTATTCACGACGCGTGACCTTACCGGTGCTCAAGGCCGAGGCGGCCCAGGGCGATCCCAGCTGGCGCCGCGCTTTGACCCGGGCGCGCAAGCTGTTGGTGCGCGAGGAAAGCCTGCTGGATGAGAGCGCCAGGTCGCGGCTGGGCGAGTTGCTGGAGGACAGCCAGACCCTGAAAACCGTGCACGAGTTTCGCCTCAGGCTGCAGGCTTTGTGGGACGGCGCCAACGTCAGCAACGAGCGCCTGCTGGCGCAGTTCCGGGAATGGTGTGCGAAAGCCGAAGCCAGCGGCATCCGTTCCCTGCAGGAGTTTTCCACAGTGCTGCGCAGTTACTCGCTGCAACAGGCACCGACCCCCGCATGACGCAGTAATTGCAAAGCGAATAAAAAACCCGCCAACAGGCGGGTTTTTTTATTGATCGATGTATCCAGAAAGGGCTACTTGATCTTGGCTTCCTTGTAGGTAACGTGCTTGCGTACCCGCGGATCATATTTTTTGACTTCCATTTTTTCCGGGTGCAGACGTTTGTTTTTTGTCGTCGTGTAGAAATGGCCTGTTCCGGCACTGGATACGAGTCTGATTTTGTCGCGCATGTCAGTCTCCTCAGACTTTTTCGCCGCGGGC
>JBFGOQ010000130.1:0-1925 GCA_041565075.1 Gammaproteobacteria bacterium | reverse complement strand
CATGATCATGTATGCCATCAGCGACAGGTAAGCGGACGGGACGTGCACATAAATGATGCGAAACGCATCGCCCTGCTGGTAGTCCATCGGGGCAACAAACAGTCCGGCGTAAGCGCCGTACGCGATCAGGAGCAGGCCGGGTACCGCGAACCACGGCGCAATAGTGGCGGCCAGTCGATAAAAATGTGGCGGTGACGCCAGCCTATGAAAAAATTTCCACATAGTCAGAATTCTACTCGTTACTGATTCTCAAAGCGGCGGCCGTAGCGTAGGGAGCCAGGCTCAGCGATGCAACGGCATAGGCACCCAGCGCCCACATGCCGGTCGTATAAATATCGTTGCCCGCCGCCAGCGACACCGTGTTGGCACCAAGCAATAACACGGGCATGGCCAGCGGCAGTATAAGCAAACTCAACAGCGCCGTGCCGCGGTGCAAACCGACGGTCAGCGCTGCACCAATCGAGCCCAGCAGGCTGAGGCTGATAGTACCGAGCAATAGAGTCAGCATCATTACGGGAACTACGGACCCCGGCATGCGGTAGGTCATGGCGAGGATCGGTGAAACCAGCACCAGCGGCAGTCCGCTGGTCAGCCAGTGCGCCAGCGTCTTACCCAGAGCGAGGACCGGCAGGGGCTGCGGACTGACCAGCAGCTGATCCAGGCTGCCGTCTTCGAAATCGCCCAGGAACAGGGAATTCAGCGACAGCAGTGTCGACAGCAGCGCGGCAACCCACAGGACGCCCGGACCGATGAACTCCAGCTGCTCGGCGCTGGGCCCGATGGCAAGGGGAAATAGTGTGCACACCATGGCGAAGAAGAACAGCGGATTGAGTACGTCGCCAGGCCGTTTCCAGGCCAGCAGCAGGTCGCGCCGCGCCGTTGCCCATAGGCCGGAGACGATCCCCGGTTGTTGTGGTTGCTGCGCGCTCATTGCATGTGGATCCTTGTGACGGGCGCGTCTATTTCAACGTCCTGGTGCGCGGCCATGACGCACAGCCCGCCGGCGGCGAGGTGCTCTTCGGCCAATTCCATGACGAGTTTCCTGCCTTCGCGATCCAGGTTCGTGAACGGCTCGTCCATCAGCCACAGCGGCACGTCGGCGAGCAGCATGCGGGCCAGCGCGACGCGGCGCTGCTGACCGGCCGACAGCGACCGCAGCGGCAGGCGCTTCAGCCGTTCGATCCCGAGTCGGGTGTACACGGCCTCGCGGTCGCGTCCCGATTGGGGTCGAAGGGACTCCTCGAAATGCAGGTTCTCGACCATGTTGAGGTCGCCCTTGAGTCCCGTCCGGTGCGCCAGCCAGACCAGTTCCCCATGGAAGGTCTGCCGCTGCTTCAGGATGGGCACTCCGTTCCACAATACCTGGCCGGTTTCGAGGCTAAGCATGCCGGCAATTGCGCGCATCAGGCTGGTCTTGCCGCAGCCATTACGGCCCTCAAGCAACAGCAGTTCGCCGTCATTCAGCGCAAAATCGAGACCCTCGAACAGGCACCGCTCACCGCGAATCAGCGTTAGGTTGTCGGCGGCTAATCTGGCCGTCAATGCCCTGCACCGTGGCGTGGAACGCAGACGTTCTCGAACTCAGGTCCAAACATCTCTGTTTTACAAATACTTATATACACTTATTAAAGTCAATCCATAAAAAAAATCCCGTGTCCCCGTGACGTACGAAGAAACACGCGAATTCTTGTTTACAACAACAGAAGCGCGGTCGTAGACTGAATGGCCCGGTCATCAATTCATATAAGAAGAGACCGCAACCGGACCATACCAAAATATAACGCGACATGACGATTGCGAGAGACCATTAATGGACCTGGCGGCCGCAGGGCTGAAGGCACAACCATTCCCGAGCCACGGCAAACCGCTGGCGGTCCTCTCTTATGACGCGCAGCGCGAAGCGCTGGATATACTCAACGACACCT
>JBFGOQ010000129.1:0-2199 GCA_041565075.1 Gammaproteobacteria bacterium | reverse complement strand
GTCTTCACCGAGGCGATCGATCACCGCACTGCGCACTAGTTCGGCAAAATAGGGGGCATCGACCTCGATCGTGGGACCATGAAAATAGGTGGCCAGAGGCTGCTCCCGCGCCTCCTCCAGTTGCCGGGCGTCGATATAGCCAAGTTCGTGCATGCGTCGCAGCACATAGGCGCGTCGAATGCGCGCCTTGTCGGGGTGACTGATCGGGTTGTAGGCAGAGGGGGCAGGCAGCAGGCCTATCAGTGCGGCGACCTCGTGGACTGCAAGCTGGTTCAGGCTCTTGCCGTAGTAGACCTCGGCTGCGGCTCCGATTCCGTAGGCGCGCTGTCCCATGAAAATCTTGTTGAGATAAAGCGTCAGGATTTCCTGCTTGTCGAGCTCACGCTCGATTTTAATGGCAAGGAAGATTTCGCGGATCTTGCGAATGATGGTGCGTTCGCGGCTGTGCTGCTCGCCGAGGTTGAAGAAGTTTCTTGCAACCTGCATTGTGATGGTGCTGCCGCCCGAGCCGCTGAGCGAGCCGGTGCGCAGAACGCCGAGCGCTGCTCGCATGATGCCCTGGTAGTCCACGCCCGGATGCTCGAAAAAGCGATCGTCTTCGGCCGCGAGCAACCCGTTGATCACCAGGGGCGGCAACTCGTCCCAGTCCACCGGTACCCGGCGCTTTTCCCCGAACTCGGACACCAGCCGACCGTCGCGCGAATACACGCGCAGGGGTACCTGCAGGCGCACGTCTTTCAGGGTATCGGCCGAAGGCAGACTCGGCGAAACATAAGCGTAGGCACCGACACCGGCGAGAACGCCCAGCGCGGCAAGCGCAAGCCCCAGGGCGCCGAGGGTCAGGAAAATGGAGACAAACTGTTTCATGCAGATCGGGGGAGACGGTGCGCAGAGCGCGCATTATAGATGCAATTCCGGGTGAACCAAGCACGAGAGTATGCTAAACAGGCGTGTCGGAATGCGGCCCGCGCGGCGCGCGGCCTTTTTGACAATATTTGTCACTTTGTGACTCAGGTCGTATCAGTACCCGGACCGTTTCGGCGAGGATGCCCGAGAAACTGGCAAGCGCGCCAGCAAGTTGCCCGGAAAACCGCGGGTTTTGGGCCCGGAATCCGGAGATGGCACGACTTTTGCTTTACATAACCGCTAAAGCCGCATTTCGAGAAAGGCGAGGGTGTTCAAATTTTTTTCGGCCTCGGGCATGAACTCTGCCCTTGATTGATATATATTTGAGCAACTTATCTCAGGCATCGGTGGATGTTTTCCTTGCAAGCCACGGACATAGAAGGGAAAAAAAGTGCTTTTCGGTAAGAAAACCAAGCAACTGCTGGGTCTGGACGTCACCACTTCCTCGGTAAAGCTCATCGAGCTTTCCAAAGGCAACAGTGGTTATCGTGTTGACGCTTACGCGGCAGAACCCACTCCTCCCAATGCCATCACCGAAAAGACCATCGTTGATGTAAAGGCGGTCGGGGAGGCCATCAGCCGGGCCGTCAAGCGGGCAGGCACCCGCACAAGTGACGTCGCGCTTGCCATCAGTGGTGATGCAGCCATCACCAAGGTCATCCAGATGCCCTCTTCGCTGTCCAGCGCGGAGCTGGAGGCCCAGGTGGAACTCCAGGCAGACCAGTACATTCCGTTCCCCATGGAAGAAGTGAGTTACGACTTTGAGGTAATCGGGCCCACCGACAAAGATCCGGACATGACAGACGTGTTGCTGGTTGCCAGCCGCAGTGACAATGTCGAACAGCGCCAGGCAGCGGCCGAGGCGGCAGGCCTGAAAGCCCGCATCATTGATGTAGAAGCATTTGCACTGGAGAATGCCTGCCAGCTGATGAAGCACCAGATGCCCGAAGGCGGGATGGAGCACTCGGTTGCCGTAGTAGACTTCGGCGCAAGCAGCACCACGTTCAGCGTGCTGCGCAACCTCAAGGTCATTTACACCAGGGACTTCGCGTTTGGCGGTCAGCAACTCACGGAAGAAATCATGCGCACTTACGGGTTGAGCCAGCAGGAAGCAGGGCGCGCCAAGAAAGAAGGCGGGCTGCCCAGTAATTATCAGCCTGAGGTCCTTGATCCGTTTATCGATGATATGACCCAGCAGGTAAGCCGCTCGCTGCAGTTTTACCTTGCCTCCGGCGGCGGCCGGGAGCAGCCGGACCAGATCCTTATTTGTGGCGGTTGTGCAAACATTGCGGG
>JBFGOQ010000128.1:0-2325 GCA_041565075.1 Gammaproteobacteria bacterium | reverse complement strand
GTATCGATGGAGACGAACAGCTCGGCGGCCATGGGCTCGCCCGTGACTCGACTGATGACATGCAACGATTTGCCCGTCGTGAGCTGGGCATACATACCCGCGGCCGAGATACCCATGCCCTGCTGACCTCGCGACTGGCTCAGCTTGTGAAACCGCGAGCCATACAGCAGCTTGCCGAAAATGCGGGCGAGCTGATTTTCGAGAATGCCGGGGCCATTGTCCTCGACTACCACCCTGAAAATATTGTCCCCGCAATCCGTGATCTCGACCCCGATATCGGGCAATAATCCCGCCTCTTCGCAGGCATCCAGCGCGTTGTCCACGGCCTCTTTAACCGTTATGAGCAGCGCCTTCGAGGGAGAATCGAAGCCGAGCAGGTGACGGTTCTTGAGAAAAAACTCGGCAACCGAGATGTCACGTTGTCGCCCGGCCATCTCGTCGGCCGTGCTGTAGGTGGATTCTACTGTTGCCATGGCTGGCCCAAGATCATGTATCCTGCCCCCGGAAACAAAAAGATGTGGCCTGACCCACGTTTATAGCCGATCCTGCTTCTGCCCTGTACGCCGGTCATGTCGGAAACCACGGAGATCCGTACCATGCCTGATCAACGCATCCAGGAAGCCATTGTACTGATGAACGGGTTTGCGGGGCACACCGGATTGAATACCGGGCAGGCATCGCGGCGCTACCTGTGGACCGATGCCTTCGCCGTCTGCAACTACCTGGGCCTGGCGCGCGCCACCGGCGAGGCAACCTACAGCGACCTGGCCCTGCGGCTGGTAGACCAGGTCCACCACATCCTGGGCCGGCATCGCGACGACGATTCGCGGGAAGGCTGGATCAGCGGCCTGGACGAGGCCGACGGCGAACGCCACCCGACGCGGGGCGGCCTGCGCATCGGCAAGCCGCTGCCGGAACGTGGCCCAGGAGAATCCATGGACGAACGCCTGGAATGGGATCGCGACGGGCAATACTTCCACTACCTCACCAAGTGGATGCACGCCCTCGACGTTCTGGCACGGGCTACGCAACAACCTCGCTACAACACCTGGGCGCGCGAGCTGGCCCGGTTCGCCTTCGAGGGTTTCACCTACCAGCCAACCGCCAGCCTGGGTGCACGCCGAATGGCGTGGAAAATGAGTATCGACCTCACACGTATCCTGGTGCCCTCCACGGGCCAGCACGATCCGCTGGACGGCTACATCACCGCGCTGCAGCTCGAAACCACCGCGAAGTCATTGGCGGCGCAAGCCGCCGAACCGTGCCTCGACGAAGTCATCGCCGGCTACGCAACGATAATCCAGCAAGGTGAATGGGCCACTACCGATCCGTTGGGCCTGGGCGGCCTGCTGGCCGACACCTGGCGCGTGTACCAGCTTATCCAGCAGGGCGCCCAACCGGAGGCGTCACTGCTCGAGCGCCTGCTCGGCAGCGTGGCCAGCAGCCTGCACTACTTTGCCAGCAGCAACGAGCTGCACCGGCCGGCCGGCTTTCGCCTGGCGTTCCGGGAACTTGGCCTCGCCATCGGTCTCAATGCCCTGCAATGTCTGCAGCGGGCGGCTGAACGGGAAACGCCGCGAACGCCATCAAATCCTCGACTACGCGCATATCTCCAGGAACTCATGCGCTACCTGCCCATACGTGACGAAATTGGAACATTCTGGCGCGACCCGACCAACCGGCAAAGCGACACCTGGACCGAGCATCAGGATATCAACGACGTCATGCTCGCAACCAGCCTGGCATCCGACGGTTTTCTGATTTTGTCGTGGCCGGAAAACGAGGCTCCTGTCGACTGACGCAACAGAAAACGAACACGGCACCCAGAACCCGCAATTACCAGGATGCCGCGACAAGGACATGACGTCCAAACTTATGCTTACTCAAACCGGCGCAAACGCAGTGAAACCGTTCCGCGCTACCTGCTACGGTAAAACAGCGCCTGTTGGGATTCGCACGATCGATCCGTCCCCGGAAGGACGGCCGGCTGATTGCATCCTACCTGGACCTTCTGATTTACTTACAAAAAGTAGAATGGATTCCGGCATTGCCGCGCAGGCTTTCGCCGCAATGACGGCGTTGGTTGCAAACGGAAGCCTGATCGATGCATACGACAGTCTGTCGTCAGAAAGGCCAACGTCTGAATAAGGAATATCAGCACCCCAGTGCTGACCCATTTAATCATCACCAGAACCAGAAGTGATAAGAGTGAAAATGTTAAATTCGGGCGGCAGTCAGATTAATTTGGTGACGGCCTTGCCACATCACCGCATTTTCTTGGAAATAATCGAGTAAACTGTGACCAAATTCGTTCCACACTGCAAT
>JBFGOQ010000127.1:0-2326 GCA_041565075.1 Gammaproteobacteria bacterium | reverse complement strand
GTGTTGGTGGAGGCGGCGGGAATCGAACCAACCGCGTGCACGGAATTCAGTGCGAAGTAGAGACGGTTCGCTCGCGGTTAGTGCGACAAAGCCTCAACGTATCGCAGGCAGTGACTTTGCCAGCGCCGGTTTATTGGCCTCATACGATTGCGGGGTTAGTGTGGTATCTCCAAATAAAGCGATGATGGTGAAAACGCGCGCGTTCCCGCACTTCGCAAACAAAAAGGCCGCCCCTTGTGGGCGGCCATTTTGTTTGGTGGAGGCGGCGGGAATCGAACCCGCGTCCGCAAGCCCTCCGCTCCAGGGTCTACATGCTTATTTCGTCATTAATCTTATTGTGGGCTACCCGACGAACAGGGAAAACTCACAACCAGCTCAGTATTTATTTAGCGGTTTGGCCCTGAACATGCCGCCCTCGCGATCTTGTGAGTATGACCCCTGGGTCTGAGTGCACAAGCACAGACTCAGTCAGAGGGCACTAAAGCTGGTTTTTAAGCAGCTAGTGCGTAGTTGTCGTCGTTGGCAACTATAAGTTTTGCAGTTGGTTTAACGAGGTGAACTGCACCTCGGCATGCACCTGAAGGTTCGCGACTCCCGTCGAAGCCATGTCGCCCCCAGGAATGATCATCTTACTTCATTCGCAATGCGCTATATAGTGATATGCGTCCCATTGCGCGCTTTTCAATATCGGTGCTCTAGCCTCGTTTGAGTATGCGAGCTTTCTGCCGCGCCCAGTCACGATCCTTGCTGACCACCCGCTTGTCGTGTTTTTTCTTGCCTTTACCCAATCCGACCTCGAGCTTGACGCGCCCTCGGTTCCAGTAGAGTTTTAATGGAAGCAGCGTGTAGCCTTTGCGCTCAACGGCACCGATGAGCCGGTCCAGTTCCCGCCGGTGCATCAGGAGCTTTCTCGTGCGGGTGGGGTCCGGATTGATGTGGGTCGAGGCCGTGCTCAGAGGCTGTATATGGCTGCCGAACAGAAAGGCTTCGCCGTCTTTTACCAACACGTAGGCCTCGGTAATCTGGGCTTTGCCGGCGCGTAGACTCTTCACCTCCCAGCCTTCCAGGACCAGGCCCGATTCGAAGGTTTCTTCAATGTGAAAATCGAAACGTGCCTTCTTATTGAGCGCAATTGTGCGCGCCGGTGGTTTGCCTTCGGAATTGCCGGTTGCCTTAGTCATGGCGGCATTATACGGCGGCGGGGCGCGTGGGCTTCGCCAGCCTCGCCTGGCCCAAAAGGCCGTCACGGGTGCCAAAAGCTTGTGACGCGGAGCAAATTGGCCCAAAATCGCGGCCTTTTACGGCCTTCCAGGTGCCGATAATGGAAAAAAGAACTTCGCTGCACGGCCATTGGTCGTCGCGCACGGCCTTTATCCTGGCCGTCACCGGCTCCGCAGTTGGTCTCGGTAATATCTGGAAGTTTCCCTACGTGGCCGGGCAAAGCGGCGGCGGCGCTTTCGTTCTCGTCTACCTGGCTTGCGTGATTGTGATCGGCCTGCCCATCATGATGTCAGAAGTGCTGCTTGGCCGGCGTGGCCGCAGAAATCCGATCACCACCATGAAGGTGCTCGGCGAGGAAGAGGCCGGTAAAGGCTGGTGGCAGATCGTCGGCTGGAACGGCATCATCGCCGGCTTCCTGATTTTGTCCTTTTACAGCGTCATAGCCGGCTGGTCGCTCGCCTACATAGAACGCAGCATTGTCGGCACGTTTGTCAAAGCCGATGCGGCCACCGTAACGCGGACGCTTAACGAGTTGCTTGGCAGCTGGCCACGCATGATGTTCTGGCACAGCCTGTTTATGCTTATGACGGTTATGGTGGTGGCCAAGGGCGTTCAGCGCGGGCTGGAGCGTGCAGTCGAGGTGCTGATGCCCGCGCTGTTGATTTTGCTGATCGTTTTGTTTTTTGTCAGTGCCCGCTTGCCATCGTTTCAGGATGGTCTGAATTTCCTGTTTGCCGCTGACTTCACCAAGCTTAACGCCGATACGATTCTCGTGGCCATGGGCCAGGCATTCTTTTCTCTGAGTCTGGGGATGGGCGCAGTAATGGCCTACGGTGCCTATCTGCCGGAAGGCACTTCCATCGGCAGCACCACCCTGGTCGTGGTGTTTGCCGATACCCTCATCGCGCTGCTTGCGGGGATCGTGATTTTTCCCATTGTCTTCAATTTCGGGCTTGATCCTGCTGAAGGGCCCGGGCTCGTATTCCACTCCTTGCCCCTGGCGCTTGGCCAACTGCCCTGGAGTGTTGTTCTGTCCACGGTATTCTTCGTGTTGCTTACCTTCGGTGCCTGGACATCTTCAATTGGTCTGATAGAGCCCACGGTG
>JBFGOQ010000126.1:0-2427 GCA_041565075.1 Gammaproteobacteria bacterium | reverse complement strand
GCCCTGTACGATCTCCACTTCGCGCCCGGAAAATCCGACTTCGAACAGTTCGTCCAGTTCATTGACCGTCGTGTGGGCCTGGCCCGCCGCATCGACGCACCGCCGCAGCAGGGCCATGTAGGATGGTTTCAATGTATCCGGGAATGTCATCTGCCGCCCGATCACGACGCCGGCAATGTCCTTACTCAGGTTTGCAACTTCGTCCTGCACTCGCAGCACACTGAGAAGATCCGCCCGGGCCACCGGCATGAGCAGATTTTTGGGCATCTGCAACCGGAGTTCTTTCTTGAGATCGTCGGCATCATGCTCGAGACCGCTGATGGCCTCGCGCACGGCCTTTGCGATCTGCCAGTCACCGACGAAAACTGCCTCGAAAAACTCCGGTAAGCGGCCGGCGCACTCATCGGCCTTGGCCATGTGTGCCTGTAAAGGTTTAACCGGCGAAGAACCAAATATCTTGGAAATATAGTTGCTCATATTTCTCCAACTGTGCGCTGCACAATAAGGCATGCTTTCCTGAGCCAGAAAAGCGGGAGGATGTGCGGGCCGATTTTAAGTGCTAAAGGCATCCTTTGGCCAATTCGATCCTGCCCATGGGGCTGGAAACGGAGGCAGAAGCCAGGCTTATTAGGTAAGCTCCCCGGCAAGAATAAAACCATCCGGGAGGGCCGTATGGGGGGCTCAGAATCGTCTGCGCGGATTGCATATGCAGACGGTGTGCGCATTGCGCTTGCGCTCAGGGCGGGCATTCGCAGCGTGGTCGAAGACCAGGAAACGCTTAACAGAATTAACGTATTCCCGGTGCCCGATGGTGACACTGGCACCAATCTGGCACTCACCCTGGGTGCGGTTCACGCGCGCTTGGCCGCCAGCGACAGCGACGACGCATCGCAGGTACTGGCAGGTGCTGCTGACGCCGCGCTGGATGGTGCCCGCGGCAATTCCGGCGCAATAATGGCGCAGTTTCTGCAAGGATTATCAGACCACGCCATTGGCAAACGGCGCCTCACTCCCGCCCAGCTGGCAGAAGCGGCAGTTCGCGGTGCGGAATATGCCCGGGAAGCCATGGATGAGCCCCGGGACGGCACCATCCTGTCGGTCATTCGTGATTTCGCCATGGCCATACAGAGCCCTGACGCCGAAACCGGTTTCGGAACTTTGCTGCAAAACGGACTTGCCCGTGCCAGGGAATCCCTGGCGGATACGCCCAATCGCCTGGAGGCCCTTCGCAAGGCGGGCGTGGTGGACGCCGGGGCCAAGGGCTTTGTAGACATGCTCGAGGGCATCGTTACCTTTATCGAAAACGGCGATCCGCGCAGTATCGATGACTGGCAGCCCGCAATTGCAGCAGACAGCTTCGAATCCAGTGCCGGTGAGGAAATCGATCTGACGCATCGTTACTGCACCGAATGCATGGTCACCGGCGAGGATATCGATCGACGCAAACTGCGCGAGGCCGTTGCGGTCCTCGGCAGCTCGATGGTGTTCGCGGGCACTCGCAACAAGGTAAAGCTGCACATCCATGTGAACGATCCCGAGCAACTTTTTGAAACGGCCCGGCGCTTCGGCCATGTGACTGCGGAAAAGGCCGACGACATGCATCAGCAGCAGCGCTCGGCTCATGCTCTCAGCCACGAGGTCGCCATCATCACGGACTCCGCCGCAGACCTGACGGATGCAGAAATGGAGCGGCTCAACATTCACATGGTGCCGGTGCGGCTGCATTTTGGCGAGCGATCCTACCTCGACAAGATCAGCATGACGCCGGACGAGTTCTATGCGGAACTCAAACGCAATCCGCAGCATCCCACGACTTCGCAGCCGGCCCCCGGCGATTTTCGGCGTCAATACCAGTTCCTTGCCTCCCACTATCGCTGGGTGGTCTCATTGCACGTGTCGGCTGCGGCCAGCGGAACCTGGCAGGCCGCCAAGTCGGCGGCCGAACGTACCAGCGCCCCTGGCGAGATACTGGTGTTCGATTCGCGCAATGCTTCGGTGGGCCAGGGGCTGCTGTGCGTTTACGCTGCGGAACTGGCAGCCGCCGGACAAAATGGCAAACAGATCTTCGAGGCGCTCACCAGGCTGCGCTCGGCCACTCACACCTATGTAGTGCTGCGGGATCTGACCTATGGCGTGCGTGGCGGCCGGGTGCCGGCCATCCTGAAGACGCTGGCAGATTTCTTGCGTCTGACTATCGTGCTCACCATCCGGGCCGACGGCAGTGTGGGTGCCGCTGGTGTTTTGTTCGGGCGCAAGCGGCTTGCGGCAAGATTTTCGCGCTGGGTGCTCAAGCGCCATGGCAATACGCCGCGCTGCCGCCTGGCCGTAGGACATGCCCACTGTCCCGAGGATGCTGCCGCATTACTCGCGGCGCTGCGAGAAAAACTCAGCGACGTGGCTTTCAGTTATCTCGCCGAGGCGGGACCG
>JBFGOQ010000125.1:0-2518 GCA_041565075.1 Gammaproteobacteria bacterium | reverse complement strand
GTTGAAGTGTCGGCGGCGAACGCCGGCACCGACGGCAACACCATTGTCGGAGCGCCTTGCGGCGCTTGCACCGACGATGGACGCGTACGCTATGAAATGGTGTTTGAGTCGCCGCAACGGCGCGTGGGCATGCAGCGCATCTGGAACAATTACACGGTGACGCGCTTCTATGACGACACTGGCGGACTGTTGCGGGAGTTTTCTGGCGGCGAAAACGTGAGTGGTTATGGTTTCGTCGGCTACGCGTCTGCCAGCGCGGATCCGGCCACCTGGGTCAAACGGGTGGAAATTGATGGCGAACTTCTGTCGGGTTCTCGCCAGGTGGGTTACACGGACGACCTGTTCTTCGGCAGCATGGGCAGCAATCCGGACTTCGGGCTTGGCGAGGGGATGTTTGTCGAATTCAATGACATCGAAGGCGGCCCACTCGGGACCAATGGCAGCGCCCTGGACCCGGTTTTTACCGCGGGCTTTTTCCTCGACCAGTCCCTGAGTCCCGCCATCGACGGCTACGTGGGCGCGCCCGTGCAATTCTCGCTGATCGAGCCGAACACCATTACGGACCCGGCGGGCGTGCCGGATTCGGGCGATGCCGACCTGGGCTTCCACTTCGACGAGGGCGCACCCCCTGCAGCAACCTCCGCGGGTCCAAACGCCACCATTTCCGGCTATGAGGGCGGCTCGGTGGAAGTCGACTTCAGCCTGTTTGCCGGCGCGCAACTGCTGGAGAATCCGGCCAGCGTGGTGGGCGTGTGCCTCGGACCGGGAACAAACCTGCCTGGTGCGCAGGTGCTGGGTCTGACCACCCTTGATCCGGTTTCAGGATGTTCTTCGGTGCTGGCCAGTGCCATCGATGACGATGAGTTCCGGGTTTTTGTGGAAGGCCAGGCCTTTGCCGTCGGCGATGTGGTTCTCGACATTTACGTCAACGGATCTCAAAGCCCGGTATCAGTTACTGTAAGTTTCACGTCACCGTGATCTTCGAGTATTTAGTTGTCGGCGCAACAACGCGCATGGGGAGAAAACAATGAATGATGTATCGGCGCCACAGGCGACCAACATTGATGATTTCATGGCCGGCCTCAAGAAACGCAACCCGGGAGAGACCGAGTTCCACCAGGCCGTGTACGAAGTTGCAGGGTCTGTCATCCCGTTCATGGCAGACAAGCCGTGGTATCGCGAGGCGCAGGTACTCGAGCGGCTCGCCGAACCCGATCGCGTAGTAATTTTTCGCGTCAGCTGGGAGGATGACCAGGGTAATGTTCGAATTAATCGCGCCTATCGGGTGCAATGCAGCAGCGCGATTGGCCCATACAAGGGCGGGCTGCGCTTTCATCCAAGTGTCAGCTTAAGCATTCTGAAATTTCTCGCTTTCGAACAGACCTTCAAGAACTCGCTCACTGGCTTGCCCATGGGCGGCGGTAAAGGCGGCGCCAACTTCAATCCCAAAGGCAAGTCCGATCGCGAAGTCATGCGATTTTGCCAGTCTTTGATGACCGAGCTGTTCCGGCATATCGGCCCCAATACAGACGTACCTGCAGGCGACATCGGCGTGGGCGCCCGTGAGGTCAGTTACCTGTTCGGCCAGTACAAACGCCTGTCCAACCAGTTTACCGGCGTGCTGACCGGTAAAGGCCTGGCCTTTGGCGGCAGCGAGATTCGCACCGAAGCTACCGGTTACGGTTGTGTTTACTTCATGGAGGATATGCTCGCACACAAAGGTATGCATATCGACGGGCGCACTTGCCTGGTCTCCGGGTCTGGCAACGTGGCCCAATACACGGTAGAGATGATAAACCAGCTTGGCGGCAAGGTATTAACGATGTCCGACTCCTCGGGCTTCGTTTATGACAAGAATGGTATTGACAAAGATAAGCTGGCGTTCGTAAAAGACCTCAAGAACAATCGTCGCGGACGCATTGAAGAATATGCCAAGGAATTTGGTGCTGAATTCCACGCCGGCAAGCGCCCATGGGGAGTAGCCGGCGAACTGGTCTTCCCTTGTGCCACGCAGAATGAAATAACCAAAGAAGATGCCAAGACGCTGCTCGATAACGGCACCATTGCTGTGTCGGAGGGCGCTAACATGCCTACATACCAGGACGGCATTCATCTTTTCCAGGAAGCGCACATCATGTTCGCACCCAGCAAGGCGGCAAATGCCGGCGGCGTTGCGGTATCCGGCCTGGAGATGACCCAGAACAGCATGCGTTTGTCCTGGAGCCGCGAAGAGCTCAATACCCGCTTGCGCGACATCATGGCCGGAATTCATGAAAGTTGCGTCGAGTATGGCGACGAAGGTGATCGGGTCGATTACCTGAAGGGCGCCAATATCGCGGGCTTTGTAAAGGTAGCGGATGCGATGTTGGCCTATGGCGTGATGTAAGCGGCCAAGAGCACGAGGCGGATAAAAACAATGGCTGACCGGCTCAAAGTTGCGGTAATAGGTTCAGGGCCCGGTGGCATGTCGGCGGCGGCCCGGTTGCTGCGCGGCATGAAGCTCGATCTCAACGGCGCC
>JBFGOQ010000124.1:0-2610 GCA_041565075.1 Gammaproteobacteria bacterium | reverse complement strand
GCCGAGGTCGTCGCAGAGATACTGGAAGGCAGCCTGATGCTGGGAGCACATGCACTCATGCTGCTCGGCGTGCCATTCAATCGTGTGCTGCGGGGCATCCGCGACACGCGCGAGCAGCGCTATGGCCTGTTCCGTGGCTTCTACCACGGCATCACAGATGAACCCGAGGACGCGAGTGACCAAATGCAGGTGAGGCTGCATTCGGTATTGATCGTGACCGGCGCAGCTGCGATCGGCCAGACGTTGCACGAGCTTGATCTGGGGCGCTTCAATGTCGAGGTCACAGCGATCCGGCAGCGTAATGTTCGCAACCAGTTTCCTGATCCGGAAACACGTGTTCAGGACGGCGATGTGATTGTGCTGCGCGGTGTGCGTGAATCGCTGGCGCTGGCCGAGATGTACCTGCTGCAAGGCTAAAAAAAGAGCCCGCCGAAGCGGGCTCTTGAATTTCGATTGGTTAGACCAGTTTTTGATCGGGATGATCTCCCGCCGAGCATGGTCAGAGCAAGCTCGCACCGCCACAATTGGTGCTGCCGTTGGTTGCATTCCAGACGCCGACGGCAGTCGTCGCGCTAGTGCACGCCGGTGCCGCTGCCGCACCGTCGGTCGGTGCGGTGCCATTGCCCGCGAAACGCGAGAACTGGAACGCGCCAGTGTTGGGGTTGCCGTCGTCGATCTTGCGGTCCATTTCGGCGATCAGTTCAACCGGAATTTGCGCGCCGGTCTTGACGTTGTGCCGCGGCGGGGACGGCGCCGCCGTGGTACCGGCGCCATAAATGCCGTCATAGACGACCTGCAGGTAAATGCCATAAGGATTGACCGGTGTCGTGGTTGCGCTGTCGGCCGCGGCACAGGTGTAACTGCCCGCGATGAATCCGGCCTTGGACAGGTGTTCCCAAGCCAGCCTGGCTTCGTTACCGGCCTCGATGCGGCCGTTACCGTTGCCGACGCCGCCGCCGCACGCAGCGGTTGAAATGTTGGGGATATTGACCACCGCCCCGGTGTAGTCGCCCGGGAACGCCCGGAACCGGTCCTGGAAACCAAAAAAGGCGGCCTTAACGCCATCCTGTTGTGAAATCAGATTGCGCACCCGTGCACTGGTAATCAGCTCCTGGCCCTTTAATACACCGCCGAGCAGTAAGCCGATTATGACCAGCACGATCGCAATCTCGATCAATGTGAAACCGGTCTGTTTGTGATCCATCGTTATCTCCAAGCGTGTTGTGTTCAACCCTGGTGCCAGTTCCGTGCCACCCGAATTCGGCTCCAATCAATCCGTCGGCGCGAGCTGGAACATCGCCAGCTGCGTCTTGAAAGCGCCGAACCGGTCTTCAGCCGCAGAAGTATTAATCATTTATAAACACATGGTTGCCATGGAATAGGTGATCAATCTTGGTGGTCACGGGCTATCACTTGCGGCTAACGGCGATGCGATCCAAGCGGCTTCCCTGAGCGAATAAAGCGTCATGGTTTCGACGGTTCTGTCGAGATCTCGTCAGACTCGAGCGCCTTAAGGCGCCCCATCAGAAAGCGTGCTTCGTTTGCGTCGGTCACCGTGCCGCTCGCCAATAAGCCGCCAAGCAGGATCTTGGCGGCCTCGTGTTCACCAAGATCCTCTAACAGGAAGATATGCATTTGTCTTGCCCAGGACGGTACCGCTGGGTCGTTTGCCTCGGTGGCGATGGCGCGGGCATAAGTCAGCGCAAGTTGCGCATCGTCCAGCCTGTGCCTGGCGATTATCGATGCGTGCGCCAGCCAGCGCCAGCGCCGCACCGGATCCTCGCGAAATTTGTGGTACACGAAGTCGAGAATGATGCGCTGTTTGGCATCGTCTGGCACTTGCGAGTAGACCTGTGACGCGAGCAGCAGCGGGTAGGCGCTGAGCGGGTCGAGTGCCACGATGCGGTCCAGCCAGCGCACCATATTGTGATAGTCGAGTTCACGAAACGGAATACTCACACCAGGCTGAGTGTCGAACGCCTGCAGGTACAGTGCGAGTGCTACCGCAAGACCAATTGGCTCGCCGATAGCGGCCAGGCGCAATGCGCTCAGCGCCGGGGGCGGGCCCAGTTCGGCGGCCACCGCAGCCGGTGGCGGTTCGGCGAGGCGAAACGTGATCTGCGCCAGCAACATCACTGGTAACAACCAGCGGACCCAGCGCGGCACACTACGAATGGAACGCTGTTTGGCCATGACTGCGCAAACGCCCGCCGATCAGAAGTTCCTGCGATGCAGATCGAACATCGCGGCACATAACAGCAGCGCCACGTAAATCGCTGTCTGGCCGATTGCACCAGACATCGACAACGGCTCAGCCACGCCCTCAACCAGCCAGGCTGTCTGGCTGAAGGCGTCCAGGCGCGGCAGCACCAGTGCAATCGCGTCGGCCAGCAGCGCTGCGAAGCCGCTTGCCGCGCCGGGCTCGGCCAGCGTCGACTGGCTGATGAGTTGGATCGCTGTGATCGATCTTGCCAGCAGGTAGAACGCGAGCACGAATGCAGCGGCTGCCAGCAGCTGGGAGAACGCAGTGATGCAAAACAGTGCAAACGCGACCACGATCCACAATTCGAACATGTGGGTGAAACCCCAGCGCAACGCACTGAGCGGGTT
>JBFGOQ010000123.1:0-2663 GCA_041565075.1 Gammaproteobacteria bacterium | reverse complement strand
GTGCAGTATATGAAGGCGCTGGCCGCGGCCTCTGATCGCGTTGAAGTCGAAGTAACCGGGCATACTTATGAGGGTCGTGAACTGCTGCTGATGTCCGTATCGGCGCCGGCCAACATCGCCGACCTCGACGGGCTGCGCAAGCGTCACATGGCGCGGGTCAATGGTGATCCCGGTAAAGGTCCGACGGTGGTGGCACTGGGCTACAGTGTGCATGGCAACGAAGCCAGCGGCAGTAATGCCTCGATGCTGGTCGCCTACCACCTTGCGGCGGGGCAAAGCAATGCTGTTCGCGAGTTGCTCAACAACACAGTCGTGCTCCTCGACCCGAGTTTCAACCCGGACGGGCTGAGCCGCTTTGCGCAATGGGTGAACAGCCATAAAGGGCGTGTCGCCATCAGTGACCCGGCCAGCCGCGAACACAACGAGGCGTGGCCAGGCGGACGTACCAACCACTACTGGTTTGACCTCAACCGCGACTGGTTGCCCGCGCAGCTACCCGAGTCGCGGGCGAGGCTGACCTGGTTTCATCGCTGGCGGCCACACGTGTTGGCCGATTTCCACGAAATGGGCACCGACCGGACCTTTTTCTTTCAACCCGGTGTGCCGAGTCGCACCAACCCGTTGACCCCCGGGGAGAACGTCGAGCTGACCAACGCGCTCGCGAGCTATCACGCAGAGGCTCTGGATCGTAATGGCGTTCTTTACTACTCGCAGGAAGGATTCGACGATTTTTATTACGGCAAGGGCTCCACTTACCCTGATATTCATGGCAGCGTGGGCATACTTTTTGAACAGGCCAGCGCGCGCGGCCACATTCAGGATTCGGTAAGCGGTCGCCTTGGATTTCCGTTTGCCGTGCGCAACCAGTTCCTGGCGTCTCTGTCGACCTTGCAAGGTGCAAACGCGCTGGGTGAGCGGCTTGCCGAAAATTTGTACAGTTTCCATGCCAAGGCACGCGCCGCTGCCAGCAAAGATGCGCGCGGCGGGTTCGTGATCGCAGATCCCGGGGATTCAGGGCGAGTTCGTGAATTTCTGGACGTTTTAGCTATTCACAACGTGGAAGTCTTTGCTGCCCGGCGCGGCCAGGAAATCGAGGGCACGCGCTATACGCCGGATAAACTGTATTTCGTACCGCTCGACCAGGCCCAGTACAGAATGGTAAGGGCGCTGTTCGAGATGCCGACCGAATTCAGAGACAACACCTTCTACGATGTCTCGGCGTGGACTCTGCCACTGGCGTTTGGCTTGCCTTTCAAAAGCATTTCGAGGCGTGAAGCGGGGCAACTGAAGGCCGGCATGATTGCCACCGTGGCAGCATCCCCGGCGAGCATCAATCCAGATGCCTATGCCTGGGTGATCGACTGGCGAGATTTCTATGCCGCTCGGGTGCTGGGCCGGGTGCTCAGGGCCGGTGGACAGGCCCGGGTTGCAACCAAGCCCTTCAGTATCGAGGGCAACGATTATCCTGCCGGATCGGTGGTCATTCCGGCCGCGCTTATTGCAGATGGTCGTCGCGACGATGTGCTTGCAGCACTGCAACCGGCACCTCATGAACGAGTGCGCGTGACGTCGGTAGCAACCGGCCTGACCACGAAAGGAATTGACCTTGGCAGTCCCAGCATGGAGCCGGTCAAGGAACCGCGAGTGGCCCTGGTGGTTGGCCGTCGTATCAGCGCCTATGAAGCCGGTGAGATCTGGCATCTCCTCGACGCCCGTTTCGCAGTACCAGTAAGTCTGCTGGAACGCGGCGCCTTGGCCCGCGTCGATCTGAGTCGCTACAGCCATATTCTGATGGTTGACGGTAACTACGAGGGCATAGACAGCGCGAGCTTACAAAAGCTGGCCAATTGGATACGTGCGGGGGGTGTTCTGGCCGCTCAACGAGCTGCGGCGGGCTGGGTACTGGCCACGGAACAGTTACTGGGTGAGGCCGAAAAGCGAGATGAAACCGGTAAAGAAAATGCCGCGCAAGAAGGTGCCGGGCGGCCCGAGCAGCGTACTTATGCCGACCGCGATGACTGGCAAGCCCGTAAGGTCATTGGCGGCGCTATTTTTGAGGCGCAGCTGGACATTTCACATCCACTCGGATTTGGATTTGTCAGCGCGCGCATGCCGGTCTTTCACCGTGGCACCGAGTGGATCAAGGCTTCGCAAAATGGCTTTGAAAACGTTGCCGTCTATGCGCAATCGCCCTTGCTCGCCGGGTTTGCATCCGAGGAGAATATTACTGCGCTGGCGAATAGTGTTTCGATCAGGCATGCGCGGCTGGGGCGCGGCAGTCTGGTACTTTTTTCGGACATTCCTGCCTTTCGTGCCTTCTGGTTTGGCACCAGTCGACTGTGGTTGAATACGATTTATTTTGGCAGCATTGTTGAACGCGTCAATCCTTGACGTCGTTCCCGCTCGACAGATTTGCGGCCCTGTTTCTTTTGTTTTTCCAGCACTTCACGGATTTCCTGCATCCTTGCGTCGTAGCGTTCGCGCTGAATTGCCGAGATTTTTGGTGCATACAGGGCCAGCCGCAGCTGGTCCATTGCCAGTTGCAGCTCGCCGTTTAAAATATGCAACTCCGACATATAGTAGTGCGCGTCGCCAGTATTACCTGAGGCGCTGGCCGCCATTGCCAGCATGCGGACCTGCTGCGGCAAGGGATCGGTATTGTT
>JBFGOQ010000122.1:0-2747 GCA_041565075.1 Gammaproteobacteria bacterium | reverse complement strand
CCGCAGTTCTTCACCGGCGATGAGCAGGTGCTTGTCGCCCTCAGGCAGTTGGAGAACAACGGTTTGGTCGCGGACGGAGTGCGCCAGCAGCGTGACCTTCTCCAGCCAAATTCGGTCCGGGAGTGGCGCCGCGACCAACGGGACAAACAGGCACAAACCGGCGGCGACGAAAAAGAATCGCAACCCAGAGCCAAACAATCCCCGTTTTCCCTTCAACATCCAACTTTGCCGAACTGGCGAGATTCCGGCCCAGGGCGGAAGGTTGAGTGTAGGCGGCGCGGACCGTTTGTCAATTTTTAGTCGGATCAGGCGGTCGCTGCCCGTTCTTCCTCGGCCGTCGCGTAATCGGAGACTGCACGACCGCCACGCCGCGGCCACGGTGCATCAGCAGCACCGGCCGGTGCGCTTCCGTCGCATGCTGCCTGGCATCTGTCGCGCCGCTACTCGGGCTTGGCGAATCCCTTCGTGTTGCTGAGTGGAATAAACGGACTTGCAGTTGAGCATTACCTCCGTTGAGTTGGGCGCAAGGGACTTGCGCGGCGTTGAAGCACTCCCGTCGAACTGCATGGTGGCGGTCGGAGCGGGTAGTGTGAAAAGGCAAGCGGTTGCTCGCCGGACCGATCGACGATGCCTATGAAGATGGACCGGCGACCGTCAGGCCGGACCTGGACGCGCATGCCCGGTTTGACGTGATCGTCGAGGGGGGGGGGCGGCCCTCTTTGCCACTGAAACCGCAGTGGCCACGGATGAAATCGGACGTCGGGCGGCATTTTAGGAACACGTAATTCGCCCGTCACTGGAAAAATCGGCCGGAAAGTCGCGCGGTTACTGGGGTTGCGGCGGTGCAGGCCCTGCGCCAGGCATTCGCCTGTCACGGGCCCTGCATCAACGGCCCCAGACGCACCTTCGGAACGGCCTCACCTGACCACAGAGCTCCAGGGGCACCCGCCGAGCGCAGTCCCGCCCTCGGCGTCGCGAGCAGCAGGACCCGCTGTGCCGTGGCGGGCGTAAGGCCTGTGGACTGCTGAAATAGACGCGCGTGGCCGCTTCGGAAGAGCCAGTCTGACCTGTCTCCATCATCAGTCATTTAACGATTATGACGGTGTCATAATCTCCTCAGGCCGCCCGCCGGTACTCGTCCCCATGCGCCGTCAACGCCCACAGCGTGCGTGCGTTCTTGTTCGCCAACGCCACACAGGCCCGGTTGAAGCCACGGCGCTCGATCAGACCCTGGAGCCAGCGGCTCTTGGGATCGGTCTTGTGCTTGCAGCGGCTCACCGTACTGCGGGCCCCATGGATCAGCAGGCATCTCACGTAGGTGTCGCCGCAACGGGGTGGCTTCCGCCCAATGCCTCTTTCGGACCAGGACAGCACCATGCGCAGCTTGGCCCGACTAACTCTCGCGGACTTCATTCGACCAGTATCAAGAAAATGTGGTCTATACTTTCTGCCCAATGAGCATGAATCCGTCAAAACGCCACTATGCCTGACTGGCTCGGAATACCGGCCGCTTTCATCGCGTGGGGCTTTGCGCTCTACGTCTTCCAAGTTGCGCCCAAGACCCTGGCGGCGCGCCTGCTGATTGCCCTGCTGGTGATCGACGGCATTGCGGTCATCAGTAGTTACGGCAATTCATATGTCATTGATCCCCATATTGGCCTGGGTGAAACGCGATGGTGGCAAATCCACCAGGCGTCTGACTGGCTGGTGATTACGTTTTACCTCGCGTTTATCGGTGTAACAGTCAGGTCACCACTGACACGACCACTGCGAAAGTCAGGCGTTCGAAGTGCCCTCATGGTGGTCGGAACCGTGCTGGCCTTCAGCATGTTTTTCCTGAGCAAATCGTCGCTTGAAGCAATGATGCCGGCCTTGTATCCCACCATCGTCCTCACGCTGACCTGGGGTTTTGTGTCTGCCATTCATGCCTGGATGATCGCCAAAGACAAAGCCAGCCGGGCGCGTGCGCGCGCCTTCACTATGGCGTTTGGTATGAGGGACGTCACCTGGATTCTCACATTTATTGCCTCTACCCTGGCTGCCCTCGAAATGCTCGACGAGGATGGCCTTTTGGGACAGTTTGTTCCGGTCGCGTACGCCCTCGCGGTTGTCATTTATGTACCGCTGGTGGCCTACGGCATGTTGCGCACGCAACTGTTCGACATTGACCTCCGCATCAAACGCACCCTGAAGCGCAGCACCGTGGCTGCCGCCTTTGTCGCGGCTTATTTCCTGGTTTCGGAGGTCGCAGCAAATTATCTGTCAAACCAGCTTGGAACCGTGTTGGGGCTCACTTGTACCGCTGCACTTATTTTCTTCCTGGAACCGATTCAGCGAGCGGCACAACGCTTCTCGGATGCAGCCATGCCAAACACCCAGGCAACGCCCGAATACGAGTCTTATCGGAAGTTGCAGGTTTACGAATCGGCTTTGCGAACCGCTCTTGAGAACGGCGACATTTCGAACCGTGAACGGCAGGTACTCAACAGCTTGATCCAATCCATGGGCATTGATCCACAGGCCGCCGAAGCCCTGGAACGTGATGCACTGGCAAGTAGCTGAGTTGACTTTTTAGTACTAGGTACCGGACCCGACGTTAGCTTATTCTCACTGACGGCAACGGGTTGCGGATTCAATTGATCGCCGCAACACCTAATCTCTGAGCGTAGAGAGGAGGATGTTGTACATGAAGCAGCGACCGAGGATTTACTACACCGAGGCCGACAAAGCACAGATGTGGGATCGCT
>JBFGOQ010000121.1:0-2751 GCA_041565075.1 Gammaproteobacteria bacterium | reverse complement strand
GCCCGTGGCGTCCCAGATAGTCAGCAGATACCAGCCAAACGCCAGCCACAAGACCATGCCCAGCAACAGTCGCAGCCAGCCAAGTTCCGCGCTGGGCTCGTCTGCGCGCATGCCCAGCCAGGCTCGCATGCGGTAGCTTAATTGAGTATGGCCACTGATGATGCCGGTGAATGCCTGGCGAATCAGCCATAAAAGAGTCCACAGCAGGAAGCCCCCGGCCAGTGTCGCGAGAATACCGCCGAGCAGGTAGTTAGCGAGATTGCGAAATCCGGAGAGCTCGGCGGAAATCGATACCAGGCCCGCCGCGACCAGGCTGAAGCGAAGTATCCGGTAACGTCCCCGCAACAATGGGATGTGCCGGGCAAGGCGCACCACCCAGATCGCGCTGGCAACAAGAAATACGCCAGCAATGCCACGAACAAACAACGGCGTGTCGCTATCGACATCGACGAACCAATCCGGCCCGAAAAAGACGAAGCCGACCAATAAGGCCCACAACAAAGCGTGCAGGCGCGTGCGCACCATTAGCGAGAGATCTTCGTTGCCGGCCAGCAATTTGCTGGCGGGCGAGAACGGCCCTCGAATCCAGCGAATGGTCATTCTGCCCAGTCCATAGGCGAGAACAGCGAGCGCGATTCTTACAATTAGCAAATCCAGGGTGCTATGAGGCAGAAATACGGCCAGCGCGAGGCTGGCGGTTCCGCCCGCCAAAGTGACCGGCAAATGCCAGACCGCAGTACGTGCCATGACGGTTTCTATGGCAACGGTTCCGGACTTGCCGCGCCGCTGGTCGCACCAGGCATTGACGATACGCTTTACGGCGAAGCCGACCAGACCGCCAAATACGCCGATCAAAATGGCCAGGATGAGGCGGCTTGCATCCAGACCTGCTTCCCTGGCCTGGCCAAACAGTTCGTTGCCAAGCGTCGCTAACCAGTTATTAAATTCGCGGGGCGCACCGAATACGATTTGCGCTGCCCCTGGCCCCTGGCTGGTGAGGCGGCGGGTACTCAATGAGCGTTGCAGGTCGGAGGCGATCTTGGTAACAGCTTCGGAGCGAACGATGATCAGCCGGCAGGCGCTGTTTCGTGCTTCGAGCAACGCGGTCTCGGTTCTGAGTTCAGATCGCTGCTTGAGAATTTCCGGCGTGTCGGTTTCGGCGGGGTCCGGACCGAGCACGCGCAAGTTCGCCTTGAGCCCGTTGACGCGTTCCTCGGTACGCCGCACGCACTCGTTGGCCTGTGCCCTGAGGCTGGAAGCCACGCGCTGGGCCTCTGAGGCGTCTTCTTGGGTGACATTTGGCAGAGCCAGCATGCGCTCAAGCGCGTTCAGGCTTCTTTCCGCCCCTGCCGTGTCCAGCCGGTCCGGCGCCTGTGCTGCGATTGCCGGCACGGACACGCCGAGCACGAGCAGCACCAGGGTGCTGGTGAGTATGCCCGGCCGGGTCAAATGCGCCCGCATCGGAAGGAAATGCTTGCAAGAATTGGGCGGTTTTTCATTCCTGCTAGTTTAGCCTGCGATCGGTAAAAACCAAAAGCCCCGCCGGGAAAGGCGGGGCCTGGAGTCTGTCCAAGAGGCACCAGGGATCAGTCGTCACCGAAAAACCCCAGCAGGTGCAGCAGGCTGGTAAAGAGATTGTAAATGCTCACGTACAAAGTGACGGTAGCCGAAATGTAATTGGTTTCAGCTCCGTGGAGGATTTCGCTGGTCTTGAAGAGAATGAGACCCGCCATGAGCAACACGAACATCGAAGCTACGGCAACCGAAAGCATCGGCATCTGAAATATGAAGGCACCGATTCCCGCGAGGAATGCAACCAGGATTCCGGCAAACAGAAAGCCGCCGATGAAGCTGAAATCTTTACGCGTTACCAGTGCATACGCACTGAGGCCGACAAATATTGCACCGGTGCCGGCAAATGCTGTCATCACCAGCTGGTGGCCATTCGGAAAATAGCTCAGGTAGGCGCTGATAATCGGCCCAAGCGTCAATCCCATGAATCCGGTCAGCGCGAAGACGAACAAAAGGCCGAGCGCGGAGTCGCGAAATTTCTCGGTAAGAAACAGCAGCCCAAAGTATCCAACGAGGGTTATGACGAGGCCGGGATGCGGGATGTTAAATGTCATTGCCAGGCCGGCAGTAGCTGCGCTGAACATAAGTGTCATGCTCAGAAGCAGATACGTATTCTTTAATACTTTGTTATAGGGGGCCGCAGCACTGCTTATTGTGCCGCTAATTGGCTGCTCGTATCTCTGCATGTCTGGCTCCATTGCGAGTTAGCGTGGTGACCCGCCATTCTAACATGGCCCGCGCTAATCCGGTGCATTCTGCGGCTTGCACCCAAGTAGCTCACAAGGGAGAATTCCCCGGCCGGGAGAGGTGGCAGAGCGGTTGAATGCACTGGTCTTGAAAACCAGCAAGGGCTGACGTCCTTCGAGGGTTCGAATCCCTCCCTCTCCGCCACTCCCTTCGTCTGAAAGGTCGCGGATCGCTTCATGAATCAGGCCCGTTCCGTCTGCCGCTTATGGGTTGGATTGGCGTCTTGCCACTAATCACGCGGTCTCCCGCTCAGTTTCGCCTGACGGTTTCATGCGTGATTCCCTCTCCGCCATCCTCTTGGTCGGGAAGGCAGCGGATAGCTTGATGAATCAGGCCCGTTCCGTCTGCCGGTTATGGGTTGGATTGGCGTCTTGCCACGAATCACGCGGTCTCCCGCTCAGTTTCGCCTGACGGTTTCATGGGTGATTCCCT
>JBFGOQ010000120.1:0-2846 GCA_041565075.1 Gammaproteobacteria bacterium | reverse complement strand
TGCCGATCAGCACCTGCGCGATGCCCAAACGCTGTCGCATTCCTTTTGAAATATTTCTTATTCGCTTGTCGATGGCGCTGAGGAGCCTGACCCGAGTCAGGCTATCGAATACGACCCGGCCGACCTCCGACTTTGGTATATTGCTCAGGCCGGCGACGAGCACGAGGTATTGTCCAACCCGCATCCGATTTGGAAACAGTAGCCGCTCGGATTTGAAGCCGATTAACGGCCATGACGTGCCTGTTGGACGAATGGAACCCTCGTCCGGGTGATAGATTCCGGCGATTAACTTCAGTAGCGTTGTTTTTCCGGCTCCGTTGGGCCCAAGCAGACCGACAATTTCACCCCGCGGGACGATCAGGGAGAGCCCGTCAACAGCTTTCAGCGTATTAAACTGTTTCGTGACTGCGGTAAGTTCGATCACAGATGCCACCCGAGTGATGGGCGTAATGGCCTCCGGTTGAATTTGCACGCGCAACTTCGGTCGGGCTCGCGCAAGATCGGGTGGATAGTGTACCACAGTGCTAATGGTGGGCAACGACTCCTCTTTCGTAAACACTGTGTTTTCAGCAGCGCCATATGCACTGTCTCCGGCGTCATCACATAAGCCGGATGAGAGAAAGCTTGCTCGCGCTTGCTGATGCAGGCCGTTTCCGTGCGCCTTATCACAATTCCTGTATTAGAAGACCGTTTCCAACCGTCGCTGAGGGGGGCAACATCCGAACATACAATTGCCCTTGTACTGGCTCGGTAGGGTAATCGCATACTACCCAGTTAGCACCTTTACAAGATAGTCTTCGTTCCAGCCCGCCTGAAGTCGTTTGGCCTTGATGCCGCCTTTGGCACTCTTTTCCTGCTTGAGTAGGTTCAGCGCCATGTGGCGTAGAATGGCCAGGTTTTGGTCTGCATTTCCCTGGCGCACACGGCTATCGTCTTCGCGGAAAGCAACGTCAAGCACCCAGTGGAGACTGTTCTCGATGCCCCAATGAGCGCGTTTGGCCGCCAGGATTTGCCGGGCATCGTTGGCCAGACTGGTGATGAAATAGCGCGTTTCCACGCTCTTCTTGCGCTTCAGCCGGCGCTCCGAACGAATCATGACCATGGTCTGCAGTTGCGGCCAGTCTGCAGCGCCGCGCAGGAAGTCGAGGTTATCAGCGCCGTCGATGGCCCAACATTCCCGAATCTCCATGCGCCCATGCTTGTTATCGACGGTGCGATGATAGGTGTGGCCAACCTTGGCAAAGCCGTCCTGTTGGGCCAGCTTGAAGAACAAGGCGATGTCTGCCAGCAGATGCGGCTGGTTCTCTTTGACCGGCAACAGGTAGTCAGCGCCCTGTTGGACGACCTGGGCGGCAATCTTGCTTTGTGTGCCGACGGCATCAATGGTGATGATACAGCCACTGATGTCCAATAGCTGCAACAGCTTAGGAATGGCGCTGCTTTCACTCGACCGATGGCCCACTTTGCGTTGGCCCAGAACGAGACAATTGGCCGTGGCCCAGGCACTGATCATCCGAATGGCGCGCTTGCCCAGACTCTTATCATGCGACCGGCGTAGTTGCTTGCCATCAATGGCTATCACCTGTCCCTCGGTCACCTGAAACACCGCTTGCACCCAGGCCAGAAAGCTCTGCCGAAACTCTTCCGGGTCGATGCGGGCAAAGACGCGCCCAAAGGTGTCATGCGAGGGAATGCCGTTTTTCAGGTCGAGAAAGCGACTCAGCCACGCCTGTTTCTGCTGACCGAACATTTCGATGTCTGTCCAGCCCTCGGCGCCAGCGATAACCGCGCACAGCGCAATCGTGATGATGTTAATGAGCGGATGGTCATTCAGGTAGGTCCGGCGCGGGTCCTCGATGTTGCTGAAATGCGCCTGGATGTTTGCTTCTATCTTGTCTGTCATGGCGTACCTCTGCCTTTTTGGCCAAGGATACGCCCTTGCAACATTTTTGGAAATCGGAGTATGCGATTACCCTACAAGACCAAAAGTTGCGCGTGCAAACGGTGTGTAAACCGAGTATAATCTCGGGCCCTTTACCTAAATAAGCGAAGGGTGATGAAGGTGCCATTCCTCTGCTGTTCCGGGGCGGGCTTTTCCTACGTGCATTCCACCGATCTTAGACGCGTGGGTGCAAGGTGCCAATCATGCAAGAGACACCGATTAAGCATGTAAAGTGCGGTGGTATCGTCGTACAGTACCGTAAATGGGGGAGACCCGTCTATGAATGCCCCAAATGCGGTCTTCGTTCCAGGCGCATAGAAGTCTTTACGATTTCGTTTTCGGCCATGGGTTTTCGTCTGGGGCGTGATGACAGCCGTGATGGCAACAAGCGCCGCTGAGGGACTGAGGCGTCTTACTTCGCCAGTCGCCTGCCGTTGCAGTACTAAATTCACCCATTTTGTGTACCTATCGCAACGGGTTTTCTCCGCAGCTGTGATAAAATTGAGTTATGAGCCATGACCTGATCGTCGTCGGTGGGGGGCTTGCCGGCTGTGAGGCCGCCTGGCAGGCGGCCGAATTAGGCATTCGAGTACGGCTCTTTGAGATGCGACCCTACCGGTCGACGCCGGCTCACACCACCGATCGCCTGGCAGAACTGGTGTGCAGCAATTCGCTCGGTTCCGATCTGCCGCACAAGGCAGCAGGCGTGCTTAAAGCTGAATTGCGAGGTCTGGGGTCGCTTATTATGGCGTGCGCCGGACGGGCAGCTGTACCGGCCGGCTCCTCTCTGGCCGTTGACCGCCAGAAATTTGCCGACCTGGTTACTGAGGCCATCAGCGATCACCCGCGGATAGAGCTTGTGCGCGAGGAAGTGATGGCGATAGCCGACGGACCCTGTCTGATC
>JBFGOQ010000119.1:0-2968 GCA_041565075.1 Gammaproteobacteria bacterium | reverse complement strand
GTGCCTTGCAAAATACGCGGCGCTTCGCTGCCGCGAATGCGGTATTGCACACTCACGTCCAGCTTGGTCTGCAGCTGATCCTGCGACGGCACATTGGCCGTTTCCAGGTGGGTCTTCTGGCGCGCGTCGTACTCGTACCAGTCGTACAAGGGGTTCACCGGAAAGTGCAGGCCTTCCGGGTAGGAATCCGCCCGCACCTTGCCGAACAAGGTGGCTACTGCAACATGCCCGGGCGGCACGGTTTTGAAGATATTGAATATCACGATCACGCCCAGCGCGGCGCCGAGTATGATGAGTGGAAATCTCGCGGGTAACCTGGACATGCCGCCCCTCCTCAGGCTCTGGATCGGATTATTGTCCGAAAACTTTCTGGCCATTTGCGTCTCCTTAACGCTGCGCACCTGTTAGGGCGCCCGAACCACCCATTGTAACCGCAAAGACCTTGGTCGCGGCGGCGCCTCACCAGCGGTGGTAGGCAGGATGCCCCGGCTTGACGGCCACGAAGGTGCCACGGCAGCTCGCACAGACTTTTCCGCCGGCGCTCAGCGTAGCGTCGATGACGGCTTTCTTATCACTGGACTCGACGACCTCGGCCAGCAAGCTGATCTCGCCGTCCGTGGGCGTGGGGCGCAGTAACTTGATCGCGTAGTCGGCGGTCACCGTGCAGGGCGGATGATCGGCGCCCGCGCGTCGCATCAGGTGCCAGGCCGCGGTCCAGTTCGAATGGCAATCCAGCAAGGCACCGATGATGCCGCCATTCAAAATACCCGGGAAGGCCTCGTGATGCGCCTCGGCCCGCCAGCTCGCCACCACCTTGTCACCATCCACCCTGCTGCGAATGCGCAGGCCCTTGTCGTTGGCCGGCCCGCAGCCAAAACAGGCGTTATGCGGCGCGTAAGTTTCCTGCAGGCTTTTTTCCGGTGTCATGGTCCTTGCCAACTCAGTCGTCTTGTTTGGGCAGAAAGATCTCGGCCAGCATGCAGCGTACGCTGCCCCCGGCGCTGTCCTCGATCACGCCGATGGGTGCCGCCACGATTTTCGCATGCTTGCCCAGTCGTTCCAGCTGCTGGGGTGTCAGCGAATCCAGCGCACGTTGCGACATTGCCAGGACTTTTTCGCCGTCGCGGTTTTCCAGCTCCAGCATGTTACCGGCAAATTTTTCCATCTGCGGGTAAGTAATTTCGACCACTTCCTGGTCATGCTGTGCGAGGGTGTCGAGCACCGCCGCTTTTTGCTCTTCATCCCTGATCGTGTCCGTGCAGATCACCACGACCCCGTCGCCGTGGGCCATCACTACGTTGGTGTGATATATCGGCTCGTCTTCACGATCCAGCGCATCGAAAGTTACGATGTCGTAGTCGAGTTGCTGGGCAAAATCGCCCAGCACGTCGATGTGAGTGCGTGGCGAAATGCAGGCATAGGCCACCCGATTGCGGCGATCCAGCACCAGGCTGCCGGTACTTTCGAGAAATTTTTCCTCCGCTTCATGGCGGGTCAGGTCCACGATCGAGGTGACCCTGAAACCAAAATCCGCTGACAGAGACTCGATGATATCCATACGCCGCTCGGTGCGCCGGTTGACCGCCATCATCGGGTACAGCACCGCGGTACCGTCTTCGTGAAAGCTCACCCAGTTATTGGGAAAAATCGAATCCGGCGTGCCAGGCGCGCTGGTGTCTTCGAAGATGATCACTTCGACGCCTGCGTCCCTGAGCACTGCGACGAGGCCCTCGAATTCGCTTGCCGCCGCAGCCTGCTGTTCGTCATCGCTGAGCCCCAGGTCCGCTTTCATAAACGAATTCGAGTCCAGGGTCTGCGGGTTTGCATGAAAGGCAACCGGCCGGACCATCAATACGGAACGCGCGCACTGGGATTGCTTCGCCATTGTGATCAACCGTCAGGATAAAAGCGGATTATTTCAGGTTTTGCAGTGCTTGTAGAGGATTGCATCGGGGGCCACAGGCAGGCGGGCGGGCCAACTCACTACCTGGCTTGCAGTGCTGCAAAAAACCCCGCGCGAAGCGGGGTCTTTTACGGTGGACGGGGCGTAATTCCACCCTGATTTCACGCCCCGGTGGCTTCCCTGCCAGGTTCGTGGCCGGACTATGCGGGCAAGCGGCGCCGTCGATAGCTTATGGCCATCATGAATAGCAACAGCATGGTGACCGGCCCGCTGCCGCCGCCTCCGCCGGAGGGCAAGGGCGGTGGCGGGTTCACTACCGGCGGTGGGTCGGGCGTAACTTCCGGCTCATTGCGCACCAGGATTCCGCCGGTGCCATCAGGCTCGAACAACAAATTGGCATCCTGCGCAAAGTCAAAGCCCGCGTTGTTGTCACGGCCGGGCTCGTAGCAATTCGAAGCCGCAGGGTCGCCCGCGGGATCCTCGTCGTAACACCAGATTTCATAGCTGGTGCTCAGCACACTGATAGGTGCGTTGGAGAAATCCACGCTGCCGCCAGGCGGGTCGCCAACGCCGTTACTGAAGCCGACGACTATGCCCTCGTCGAGATCCGTAATCAGGTCACCATTGACATTGAGATAACTGAAAACAAATCGACCGTCAGCGTAGATATGGATCTGAAAGCTTATGAATGCCTGCGACGGTGTGCGGTTGGTGCCAACGCCATCCCAGGTAAACACCGCGCGATCACCGAAATCATTGAAATACACAACGCCGGTGCTGGTCTGGTCGAGATCCGTGTTAAAGGCCAGCAGACTGGGGAAGTTCGCGAAGCTGAAGTCCAGTACAAACGAATTTTTGTGCCACACATGCCACTGAATAACATTCAACACGTCGGGATCATTACCCAGGGCAATGCCGCCATTGTTGCTGGCACTGACGACGGTGTAAGACTCGCCCTGGAAGGGAAATTCAAAACTCAATACCACGTTTTCGGCGGTGTCGTCCTGGCCGGTGAGTCCGGCGAGTTCGACACCGAATTCGGGCTCCCACACTGCCGGTTCCGCG
>JBFGOQ010000118.1:0-2980 GCA_041565075.1 Gammaproteobacteria bacterium | reverse complement strand
CGCTCAATCCCGGGGATGTCAGGCTCGATCTGGCATTTGGCGTTATCGAAACCCGCCTGTCTTTCGCCTTTGCCGTGACCTTTGTCCTCGGCTGGCTGGTCGGCCTCGCCACTCTGGCTGGACTGTCGCTCAAGTTGCTCAATGACCGGCGCAAACTCAAAAAATCTGTGAAGCTGGCCGAGGCGGAGGTGAGCAACCTGCGCCGCCTGCCGATGCGAGATGACGCCTGAAGCGACCCTGCTGGTCGGCATACTCCTGTTTGTGGCGACAGCCAGTGGCTACTTCATTGCCCGCTATCGGGGCCGCGGTGAGGGCGGTGCCGGGGGCCGCACACCCGATAAACGGTATTTACGCGGCTTGCGCTACCTGGTTGACGAACAACCCGACAAGGCGATTGAAGTATTCACAAAATTGCTCGACGTCGACAGCGACACACTGGAAATCCATTTTGCTCTGGGCAACTTGTTTCGCAAGCGTGGTGAAACCGAGCGCGCGATCCGCGTTCATCAAAATATCATTGCCCGTCCGGAACTCCCGAGAATCGAACGGGAGCGGGCATTATTTGCGCTGGGCGAGGATTACCTCAAAGCCGGATTGCTCGACCGCGCGGAAAAATTGTTCCTGGAGGTAAGCGCAACGCAGGCTCTGCGCACTGCCTCGTATAGCAACCTGGTCAACCTGTACGAGCAACAAAAGGATTGGGAACAAGCAATAAAGTGCCGGCGACAGCTCACTGCTGCTGCACGCGCCGGCGGTGACGCCGTTACTGCCCATTATTATTGTGAGCTGGCAAGAGAGAGGCTGGACAGGGACGATGTCGAAGCTGCACGCAAATTTCTGCGCAAGGCTAAGAGTGAGAACCCTGATGGTGTGCGGGGGGCACTCATGCGAGCCGAACTGGCTGAGCGCTGCAACGACCACAAGCTGGCGCGCAACCTGCTAATGCGGGTCACCGAGACCCACCCGCAATTCGCGGTGTTGGCAATCACCCGGCTGGCATCATCATGCCGGGTCGCTGGCGAAGAGGATAAATTGCCGGGCCACCTGGAGAAGCTGCTTGGCCGCTCACCCGACCTGCTAAGGCCAATCGCGCATGCTGCGATTCTGGACAGGCGCATTGACGATCCGGTGAGCCTCAGGTGCCTGACAGACTATGTCCGTTCGGATCGCATATTGGGCGCCATTCTGGAGGCCATGGAGGCAGAGGCAAGCCGGGAAAGGGCCATCTCCGGGCCGGAGACTTTGCGCCGGATTCGCCTGGTTCTGCGGCGCCTGGCATTGGACGGGCCGCGCTTTGGATGCCTGGAATGTGGCTTCACCAGCCGCAGCCTGGAGTGGCGCTGCCCAAGTTGCCTGGCCTGGGATACCACCCTGCCGACGGCCAATCTGAAATTCGATTCCCACCTTGGCAGTAGCGGATACATTCAATAAAAACAAATAGTTATGATATTAATTTGACGATCTGTCTGGCGATGTTAAGATCAAATTGTCCGCGTAGCCAGTGAGGCGCCAGCGGACCGGCGGGCCAGAGAGCCCGTTGTTTGCCAATCTGATTCAAGGATAGAAAAGGAGGGCATGATGTCCAAATTCAGGAAGCATTCGCTGGCAGGCTTGCTTGCCGCGACACTCCCGGCAATAGCCTGGTCAGGCCAGGTAGATATCAACAAGGCTGATGCTAAGACATTGGCACGGGAGCTGGTAGGAGTTGGGAAGGCCAAGGCGGAGGCCATTGTCGAATACCGTGAAACCCACGGTCAATTCAGGTCCCCGGAAGACTTGGTGAAGATCAAGGGCATAGGGCCGAAGATCGTCGAGGACAACCGTGGCGCCATTCAGGTGTCAGAGGAAGAAGACGATGGCCCGGTCGAAGACGAGCCCGACAGCGTCAAGACAGAGATTTAGTTTCTCTGTCGGGGTAGGAAGCCGCCTCCCGCAAGGGGGGCGGCTTTCTCTTTAAGCCCGGGCCAATCAGCCCTTGCGCCGGTCGTCTTTGGAACGGCGATCGGCGCCTGGACGCGAGTGAACGCTTTCGGACTGGTCCCGTTTCAGCCGGGTGATTTCAACCAGGTAAGGATCCCAGCCGCCGATGAAGAACTCTTGTTCCATGGTCGGGTCGTTGTCACCGTCATCCTTGGTTTTTTCAAGCATGTCTGCCCCCTGGGGCAATTCGTGAAACTCAAGCCTAGCGCTCAAAGTATCGGGGTACTGTGAATGACTTCACATAAGCCTGATACGCATATCGCGCAATGATCTGTACGGAAACGCTGCTTGATACCCGAGCACTGAGACGCCCGGGCCATGCTCAGGCGTCCGCCAGCGGCGGCTCACCGTTGTCTGCGGGCTGCTTGCGCGCTGCGCGCCGGTAGGTGAACCGCCTGAGGCCGATCGCCATACCCGCTACCAGGCAAAAGTAGCCAAAAAAGGAATAAACGGGAGCGCCGGTATACCAGTGTGAGACATAGGCCGCACCCGCAATAAAACCGACGCCTGCCAGCACATAAAAATAAGGCAGTGCTTCGTAGATTGGCTTGGGCAGGTGCATCTATGCAATCTCCTGATTCATGGTTGTAGCGGCGCGTCCCGGAAGCTTAGGTAGGCAGCCAGTCCCGAACCGTGATTCTCTTCACATAATGCAGGTAATTCTACCTTGTCTGTAAGGAAATGTGATCTGCGTCACACTTTTTGTTTATTCTGGGCGTGCGAAAGCGTAGCAACCGAATCCTTGGGGCGTTCGGCGGTAATGGTCAATCGGGGAGCGACGAATATGGCCAAATCAAGTGCGGAAATTTCACGGCACTCACTTCGGAAATCGTGAAAAGATAAATGCCTCGTTGCCCGAGGGCGTCCGCCTGGCACGTGCTTCCGGGGCCTGGATAGCCCGGTCAAATCCACGAGCGGGATCCTGACTACGCGCGACCAAGCGCGGCCTTGGCACAGATATCGCAGCCCGATATTGACGGAAAAAGGGTATTTCGCCAGT
>JBFGOQ010000117.1:0-3002 GCA_041565075.1 Gammaproteobacteria bacterium | reverse complement strand
GTTGACTTTTCCGTGTCCATAATCAGGTGCAGCGGCACCCTGAAGAATCGCGCGATCTCGGCAAGCTGAAATTGCCTAGAACCAAGCATCTGCATGTCATCGGGAGGCATCGAGATGGCCTGAAACTCCAAGCCGCCTTCTAACACCATCAATCGGCTAACTTCCGTATCCGAGACCTTTCCGTAGATCTCCTTCATTTTGTTACGCTGGTCGTCGGTGAGGAACTTATCCACGCGCAGCACACCAGCGGGCCGACCACCCTCTGAAAAAGACTTACTTGCGTATCGGTCTGCCGCGACCGTAATGCCCAGGACGCTCCTGGCATACGCGAGCGGGGATAGCCCCACGATGCCCTCGGTTCCAAAGCCTTTCAGGTGAAACACGGAATCGGCGGCCAAGATGACCACGCCCTTCGATGTGGTGTAGTGATACCTGATGCCGGTCTCGTCACGTACCGGCACAACGTGCTCAGGCTTCATCGGGATTAATGAAGACGGTCGTCCGTCAATCCTTTCGATCAGCGCGTAACCGTTGCCCCATAGGACGAGCTGCGCGGTCATCGCCTCGCGAAACTCAATAGCGGTCATCCATGGATTTGGCTTCCATTTGAGCAGCTGCACCAGGTAATGATCCTGCTCCAGCATCTCCCGTTCGCCATCGCTCCGGCGCTCGAAAAAATGCAGCGGCAACGATGACGTGGTTTCGGTAATGAGTTTGACGCACGACCACACCGCAGAGACCTGCATGGCGCGGTCATCGGAAACGACTATACCGGCCTCGGTGCTCCGCGTTGCCGGCCCCGAATACTGCTGGCCTTTGTCAGTATTAGCGAGCCCGCCGACACCGAACAGGGCCAGCACTCGGGAGAATAAGTTCATACGATAACCGGGTTATCCAAAAAGTCATTAAGCCCGCCATCCTCATCCGCTAGAGCGCGACCCATTGCCATAATCAACGCAACGGGGCCATCGATCTTGCAGTTGGGGTCGCCGTCGTTTTCTTTTCTTGGGTACACGTTATCTTTAGCGTCCAGTTTTGCGGTCACGTTGCCGACCATCCACGTCATGCAGGCGTTGCCGTCGTGCTCTAGCTTGCCATCCAGCACGGCGGCCTCAACCTCTTTCATGGGGTCGCTCATGTATCGGACCTGTTGAGCGTATTCAACGACATTGACGCCCAGCTTCTGCAAGCCCTGCATCATCTGTTGCGACTGATACGGATCGAACGCGACACTTTCCACCGTAAACCTGCGACAGTCCTCGTCGATCTGCTGTTGTATTTCCTCGAAATCAGTCCTGGGACCAGGTGTCAGAATCAAATCACCAGACAGGGCGAACATTTTATATTTGTCGTTGTTCGCATCTTCGGGCGCCCAGAACCTCATAAAGCAGTAGTAAATATCGCCACGCTTGAACAGCAGGCACACAGCCGCGACATCCACCCTCGCTGCTAAGTCAACACCGATCCAGCATCGCTCATTCTCGAAATCATCGAGGCTGAGCTTGCGCGCCTGTTTTTGCCAGCGCAGCATGTTCATCCACACCGTTCTGGCACCTACCCATTGATTGAGGTGCAGGGTCCTGTAGTCGGACTGCTTGATTGCTGACATCCGTGCAATGTGTAGTTCGCTCTCCAGGAACTCCCGCGAGACAGTTATTCCAACGTTGGGGTTGACCTTTATGGCGGTGTTTATGTCGGCCCAGTCGTCGCCCTCGTCGGGCTCATAAATCAGCGCAAACTTGGTGTCGATGTCTATCGCACCCTGTAACATCTTCACGCACTCATCCCGCTCTGCCTTACACGGGCCGCTCAGCGTGAATCCAGCGGTGGATGGAACCATCAACAGCGGCTGCCGGCGGGCGCCCATGCCAGTCGCAAATGAACGATATTGCGTGTTGTCCAGGTGCTGGTGGTACTCGTCACAGCAGGCCATATGAGGATTAAAACCATCGTCTGGCCTGCCTATCACGGATCTCAAACGGCTGAACGTCTTTGGCCTGACCAGCGTTGTGGCGCCGCACTCAATCCCGAACTCGTGGGCGAAACCCTCGGTGTTTTCTGCAATATACTTCGCCGGGTAAAACAGCAGCTCCCGCGCCTGATCCTGGGTTGTCGCCCCCAGATACACCTCCGCGCCGGGCTCGTTATCAAACGCCAGCATAGACAGCCCAATGGTGATCGTGAGAAACGTCTTGCCATTCTTTCTTGGCACCAATAGGACCGCATATCGGAACCGCCGCAGGCCCGTTGATACCCACACCCACCCGAAAATCGACGCGACAAAGAAGCATTCCCAGTCCTCAAGATGGACCGGTCGGCCCTGCATTTCACCCTTGGCATGAACGAACTGCTCGATATTGGCTATGGCTGCATCAGCAAGCCCAACGTCGAACCGTATTAGCTTATTCTTCTTGTCTTTGCGGTGCCTCTGCGCCGCCAGCCGTACTAACTCAGGAACATTGGAGCGCTTGCGTAAACAATGCCTGACGTATCTTTCCGCGCGCTGTGATCCGGTCAGGCGTTGCTGATCTTTTGCCATTTGCTCTTGGGCTTGGGCTTTTCAACGACCTGCACTTTTGCCCGCGAGGCTGGCGTCATGCCAAACTCAGTCAGCAAAAGCCGCATTTCACGCCCCGCCCGCTCCGCAATATCGAAATAAGGCGACCGCCTGGGTCCGCGATCACCCTCGATTATCAGCCCATCCTTTCGCAGTCGTTGAGTGGCGTCCGCCCAGGTCGCAAATAGTTCGCAATACGCAGTCAACGCGGTCGCGTCCACATTCGCCAGCATGTGCGCCTCATCCAATTGCCGGCTCACCAGATCCCAGTGTTTCTGCGCCATCTCGGACAAACCCACCGGGGGCTCGCAATTACCCGTCAACGGCTCGGGCTCATCACCATTGACGCGGCACTTCTGCTGCGTGCCGCGCAAAACCTTCATTTTTGATGGTAACGGTCTCATTTCCTGTCAGAACTTTCTGATTGCATGCGTGAAAATCCGCC
>JBFGOQ010000116.1:0-3157 GCA_041565075.1 Gammaproteobacteria bacterium | reverse complement strand
CGTAATTGGCGTGACACAGCCCGCAGGTCTTGTCGGCGATCCAGACACTGCCTGGATCCGGGTAGAACATTTCGGCCCCGCCGGCGGCTTTCAACGCTGCCGGCGCACCCGCGTGTGCCTTACTCGCTTCCGCGGCCCCCGGGGTGCCACCATGACAGATCACACAACCTGCAGGATCACCATGGGCCGCGCCCATGCCTTCGATCGCGGTCATCATCGCGCCATCGGAGAAACGCTCGATGCCCTCGTGGCAAGACAAGCAGCCTTTTTCCTTGGCCAGGGCAGGAGAGACCTTGTCCATGTTCTGCGCGGCAGCCGAAGCACAGAAAAGAAGCGAAATCAGCGGCAGGTATAGTGCAATTCGGCGCATCATTTTCTCCAAATCAATCCCCGATCGGGAGTTAATCAAGCAAGTCACCGAGTAGTTACCACAGATGCCCGCAATTTGGTACCGTGGATTTCCGCAGCACGGCGCGTCAAAACTCCAGTTAGAAAGTATGTGAAAGCCTATTTTTTTAGGTACTTTTTGATTTTTGTTTTTCGCTGTTGGTCTGGCGAAAAAATGCGCAAAGCGACGCGCGAAGAAATTCTTGGCGTTCAACACCGGTAGCACCCGGATCACCGGCATCGTCCCAACACCCCGGATATCGTAATACTCGAGGTGGATCGCCTGCTGCTCGCTCTGGCAGCCCGTATTGGCAATCCAGGGCACGACAGGCGCACCAGAACGGCCTGTAACTGACTGACCTATAAATTAAAAAAATTCATACACAATTTTTCCCCTGAAAGGGTGAAATTCTTAACCCAGTCCGCGCATAATCACGCCCTCGTCAGTTTTGCGCTGCACCAAAATTGTGCATGGACCATGAAGATCACGACGCAAAGAACATCGCTGCGATCGCTGCGCACGTTTTGCGCCGCAGCCCGGCACTCGAGTTTCAAGCTGGCGGCTGAAGAACTTTTCGTCACGCCCTCTGCGGTGAGCCACCAGGTAAAGGGCCTGGAAGACGAACTCGGGATTTCCCTGTTCGAGCGCGGCGCCCGCGGCTTGACCCTGACAGAGGCCGGACAGGCCCTTTTAGACGAAATCGGCCCGCTGATCGAGCAGATCGATCAGCGCACCGCACGCTTTCGCAGCCGCCATCAGCGTCAGACTCTGCGGATTTCGGTACAGCCTTTTTTTGCCAGCGAACTTTTCGTACCACGGCTTGCAGAGTTCACCGAACGGCATCCGGAAATTGACATGCAGATCGATACCAGTGATGAACGCTCTGAAACTCATCCGGCCACTGCTGATGTATCGATTCGCGTATTTCGTTCGGCGCCGCCCAACCTGGTTGCGGAAGCGTTTTATCCTTTGCGTTTGATTCCGGCCTGCTCGCCCGGGTTGCACAAAAAAATAGTCGGCAAAAATAAAAAGCCAACCAATCCCTTTCCGACCATCGTACACACACGCCGCAGTAACCAGTGGCAACTGTGGTCGGCGTCAGCAGGTATTGAACTTCCAAAACCCTCCAACACCGTCGAACTCAATTCCACGGTAGCAGTCGTGCGTGCAGCGGAACAGGGCCTGGGCGTGGCAATCGTGCCCATGCCACTGAGCAAGAACTTATTCGATACCGGCCGCTTGTACCCGCTTTACAAGCACGAAGCGGCTACGCCGGATCGCTACTATTTCGTGTCGACTTCCAAAGCGGCTGAGCTGCCCGCGGTGAAGGCCCTGCGGGCCTGGGTGCTGAATACGCTCTCCCCGCCCACATGAATTTTTCTCACCCCTGCCACTGATTTTTTTCGTTTGTTCCGGGGCCAGCGCGTCCGTAAATTGCTGCCTGTCGATTTTCGCATCACTGGAGGAAATGACCGTGAGCCGACTCAAAGCGAATGCAAATGGAATGGCTGGTTTTAAAGCAGTGCTGGTCACAATCCTTGCCCTGACAACGGGTTCCGCGATAGCCGAACCTGGCCGGGACTCGTTCAACATGATCGTGATCAGCAACCAGGCTTTCGGCGCGGCCTTGATAGCTGGCAATTACGGTGCGGCTATCAACAGCCTTGCCGGCAAGAACAAGCCCCGCCGTGAATCTTTTGCAGCCAGCAACAACCTCTGCGTGGCCTATGTAAAGGCGGGTAATACCGAGCAGGCCGAGCTAGCCTGCGATGCCGCGGTCAAGAAGAGCCGTCTGAAGCCACGCCAGGACCGGGCCATCGCGCTTTCCAATCGCGGTGTGCTGCGGGCGCTGGCCGGTGATCCCTTCGGCGCCTTGTACGACCTGCAGGCGGCGACCCGGCTCGAGACGCGCGCGCGCGTTGCCGAGCAAAACCTTGACCGCTTGCACAGCCGGATCACCTCACCCGACTTCCTGGTAGCCGACTGAACCACAGCCTGGCTGCAAGGGCGCTACCAATGTAGCGCCCTTTTTTTGATTGCAGCAAACGCAGCGTCGGGGCCTGGTCGCGTTAACGCCTTGCCATAGGCCCGGCACCAGCGAATGGTCACCCGGCCGTTTGCTGGAAGAATCTGACTGCGCCTGCGATGAGCTCGGGGCCGGTTTGATTGCAGGGCGGCAACTCGGCGTCACTCTTGCCCAGCGGCTCGGTGCGCTTACCCCAGCGTACCACCGCAGCGCCCCAGGTGAGTCCGGCGCCGAAAGATGCCATAAGGAGATTCGCACCTGGATTGATCAGGCCCTGCTCCAGGGCCTCGGTGAGTGCGACAGGAATGGTGGCTGCCGAAGTGTTGCCGTAGTCGGCGATGTTCTTGAATACTTTTGCATGCTCGATGCCGAGTCGGTCGGCCAGTGCATCGATGATGCGCTCATTGGCCTGATGCGGAATGACCAGGTCGATATCATCAACGCCCAGCTGCGATTGTTTGAGTACGTCCTGGCAGGCACTGGCCATGCCTTTCACGGCATGGCCAAAAATCACGCGCCCGTCAAAGCGCAGGTCAAAGACCATCGGGTCGGGACCGAAGCGGTCCATGACCGTGCCGAAATCAGCAATCATTAATGCTTCGCCGGCTGCCGGCTCGCAACCGATGCTCGAGCACAATACGCCGGCCCCGGAGCCATCGGCCTCCAATACGGCCGCGCCGGCGCCATCGCCGAACAACACTGCGTGCTCGCGCTGGGTCCAGTCGAGATACCAGGTGAGGCGT
>JBFGOQ010000115.1:0-3277 GCA_041565075.1 Gammaproteobacteria bacterium | reverse complement strand
GCCATAATCGTGCCCATACTGCCATCTGATATCGATGTGCACGCGGCAACCCGGACGATCCGCGATCTGCTCACGATAGCCAAGGTCGATCGCCGGCAAAACGGCCTGGCCATCATTGCTAACCGGGTTCGTATCAATACGCTTTCTTACCAGGCGCTGATGCGCTTCCTGGACAGCATGGACCTGCCAATCGTCGCTACATTGCGCGATACACAGAATTACGTTCATGCCGCGGATCGGGGCATCGGCGTGCACGAGATGAAGACGCGGCTGGCCAGGGAAGAAACCCGCGAGTGGGGCAGCCTTATCCAGTGGCTGGAAGCACGCAGGGCACAGGCCTTGCAGTCAGAAACCGCGCAACAGCGGGACTTTGGCAGCGCCTGAGCAAGTCTGAAGCTCGCCGACCGGCCTTATTTCCAAATTCAATTTCGAATTCCCGGGGCCGTCGAAGCGGCCAGGCTTGATTAGTCGCCGGCCTCAATTACGCCGCTTACGTTGCTGCGTATGGGCATAAAGGCCGGGTGATCTGCCGGCCAGGCCTGCACCGCAGTCTGTTCTTTTCTGTAGCGCTCCAGGTTTTCCCGCAGTTGCACCATTGCGGCTTCATTGCCAAGCTTTGTGGCCTCGAATATTGCCTGAAACTGGAGTTCCTCCGCTTCACCAAACCTGCTGTTCGCGGCCAAAGCCATTGCCAGGGTTTCAGCAGTATCCAGGCCGGGATCGCGGGTATATATCAGGTCCGCGTACGCCAGTGCAGTTTTCCTGCGTTCCTGGTCAATACCCGGGCACGTCGAATAAGTGCGCACCAGCGCATGGATCACAAAACCATTCCCCGGGGCCAGCTCGAAAGCCGTGAGCAGCGCTTGCTCTGCCTCGCTGCATCGCCTGGCTGCCAACCACGCCATCCCTTGCCAAAACCACAGCTCACTACTTTGTGATTCGCCAGTTGTGATCTCCGAAAATTTTTCTGCCGCCGCAGCATAGCGTTGTTGTCGCATGAGTGTGTTGGCTATGCCCAAATGCGCGGACTTGAGATCCGGATTACTCGCTGCTGCAGACGTGTAAGCCCGAATGGCCTTGTTATCCTCGCTGCGCATTTCATAAATCATGCCGGCATACAAGTTGGCCGCTGCATTATCATTTTCAATTTCAAGCACCCTTTCGAATTGCCGCAACGCTTCATCTGCGCGTCCCTGCGCCGCGTGTAGCCGGCCCAGCTCGATCATCGCATCAGTCTCACGAGGGTCGATGGTTATAGCTGTGCTCAGCGCGGCGGCGGCCTTTTCAACCTCGCCGTTGGCCAGAGCCTCAGACCCGATGGCGAGGTAATCCGTAGCGGGCCTGGTGAACGCCTGCATCAGTGATAGCAGCGGATCCCTGATGCTGGGGATTCGCGGACCTCTCTTGGCCAGGGCTTCCCTTGCCAGGGTCAGTTCTCCAAGCTCACGATAAGCCAGCCCCAACCGATAGTAGAGCTGCGTCGATTCGGGCTGCAAACCGAGAGCTTTTTGATAATACTGAACCGCTTCAGCATGGTTCTTGCGCGAGGCTTCTATCGCCCCGAGCCCGGCAAATGCGGCCGCATTCTCCGGATCCGCGTCGAGTGCGACTCGGAGCAGCTTCTCAGCGTTGACCATGTCATCCGCTTCGACAAACAAGAGCCCGAGCCGGGTAATACCCGCGACGTTCTGCGGATTCAGATTCAGGCTCTGCCGATAGTGCGCCGCTGCCTGCCCGAGTTCGCCGCTTTCTTCGAAGTGAACTGCGAGGTAGTAAGGCCACTGATAACTTTCAGGATCCAGGGCCATTGCATTTTCATAGCAAACGCGGGCCGCTGCCTGCTGCTGATGAGCCTGATAGTGCAAGCCAAGCTTGCCGAAGGCGCGCCCCAGCTGCGTGCCTGTGAGCGTCTCGCTGCTGAGTTCAAACTGTTCTATGGCCGGCGCCAGACTTCGTCTTACCTCGGGAGTCAGGGTGTCTATGTTTGGATGAGGAACCGGCGTCAACTCGCTCGCCCTGGCTGCGACGACACTTGCCAACATGCCAATGACCAGAGCGACTTTCAGCTGCGTGACCAGGTTTTTACTCAGAATCCTTCCCCTTGCTGCCCGGGTGGCGCAGTACATGGTAGCGGTTGACCTCGAGCCTGGCGAAAACTGCTGAACTGCCATCCGGCCAGTTGACTTCCACAGCCTGCGTGGGCGATGCGGTTTTGCCGAGACCAAAGATAATCCTCGGATCACTGGCACTGGCATAGCTGCCGTCGGTGTAAACCCGGCGCAGGGCGACCGGATTGCCGTCTTGCAACACGCTGACCCGGGCGCCGTAAACATCGCTCTTACCCTCGGCATTGAGAATGCGGATTCCCAGCCAGTTGTTGCGGCTACCAACCTGGTTGAGCAGGAGCCGTGCTGGCCCACTGTTGTTCGTGACCAGAACATCGGTGTCCCCATCATTGTCAATATCGCCAAAGGCCGCGCCCCGGCTGACTTCCGACAAGTCGAAAACCTTTCCTGCCTGAGTCACTTCAAGGTATTTGCCCTTGCCTGTGTTCACGAACAACTGGTTCACCTGGTGAAGGGGGTACGGATCATTAACCGCCAGCAGTTCTTCGATAATCCTGACAGCGCCATTGACGACCATGATATCCAGCAGGCCATCATTGTCATAATCAAACCAGCGGGTTCCGAACCCTGTGAACCGCAGACTGGGGGTCGCGAGATCTACTGTCGTAGTGCGATCCTCAAACCACCCGCTGCCATCATTGACGTATAGCGTGTTCGTTTCCTGCCGCAAATGCGTCATAAACAAATCGAGATCGCCATCGGCATCGAAATCGGCTGCATCGACACCCATGCTCGCTTCAGCCATGCCGTCCTTGTTGAGTGAAACGCCTGCCAGCAAGGCATCATCAATAAATTTGTTATTGGCCTGGTTTATCCACAGCAAATTGGATACGCCATCGTTGGCAACATAGATATCTGTGCGGCGGTCACCGTTGAAGTCGGCTGCGATTACGCCCAGTGCACCACCATAAGCGCTGGTGATTCCGGATTGCTGGCTAATGTCTTCGAATTTGCCTTCATCGAGATTAAGAAACAGGCTGTCAGTCTCGCCGTCGCCGCGCAAAGGACCGCAGTAATTCTTCACCAGTTTTGACAAGCGACAAATCCGGCGTTTCTCAAGACTGTGTTTGACGTAATTGCCTACGTAGAGATCAAGAAGCCCGTCATCATTTACGTCCACGAACGAGCCACTGACGCTCCAGCGCGAGTCG
>JBFGOQ010000114.1:0-3289 GCA_041565075.1 Gammaproteobacteria bacterium | reverse complement strand
TGACGCTCGCCGGCCTCGAGCGCCTTAGTGAAAAGCTGGTTTCGTTCGGGCACCTTGACGCGGTGCGCTTGCCAGGCCTGGATCCGGAGCGAGCGCCTGTATTTCCTGGTGGAATTATAATTCTCGAAACAGTTTTCAGGGAACTCGGCATCAGCAGCATGCGGGTCTCGGATGGCGCACTGCGCGAAGGCATTCTGTTTGACCTCGTTGGCAGGTTCAGCCGGGAAGATGCCAGAGAGCGCACGATTCGCTCACTGCAGGAGCGTTACAACGTCGACCAGGAACAGGCGGCACAGGTCGAGGCAACCGCACTCGCGCTGTTTAATGCGCTGGCGCAGCGGTGGCACCTGGACACCTCGCAATCCGAATCCATGTTGTGCTGGGCGGCGCGAACCCATGAACTTGGGCTGGCCATTGCGCATGCCGGCTACCATCGTCACGGTGCTTATTTACTTGCCAATTCCGACCTGCCCGGATTTTCCACGCTCGAACAGCGGAATCTTGCGGCCCTGGTAGCGCTGCAACGCAAGCGCTTCGCGCCAGAAGAACTCGCGGTCGTGCACCCCGATTCGCGCGAGACTGTGCGCCGGCTGGCAATAATCCTGCGCCTTGCTGTATTGCTGCATCGCGGGCGCGGCAGCGCTGGCACCCCTGCCTTTGCAGTCCGCGCAAGCAAGAAAAAATTGCGTCTGCAATTCGCCGCCGGTTGGCTGGAATCACACCCACTGACGCTGGCTGACCTCGAGGGCGAGGCGAGTTATCTGCGGGCAGCAGGGTTGCTTTTGGAAACGGCCTGAGCCGGTCGACAATTAAAGCGTGGTCGCCAGCTTGCTGAGCAGAACTTGCTGGGCCGCGACTCTTTGTTCTACTTTGCCGGGCACCGCACGGACGTATTCGCCATTGGGTTGCAGGAGCCAGGCCTGGTCATTGTCTGCCAGGTAGAGATCGAGGTCGCCGAGAATGCGCTCGCGAAGTTTTTTGCGCGATATCGGAAAACAGGCCTCAACGCGACCAAAGAAATTTCTGTCCATCCAGTCGGCACTGGCGCAATAAAGATCGCTGTCGCCATCGTTATGAAAATAATACACGCGCGAATGTTCCAGAAAGCGCCCGACGATAGAACGCACCTGGATATTCTCGGAAAGGCCGGGGATGCCGGGCCGCAAAGCGCAGATGCCACGCACAATCAGATTCACGCGGACACCGGCGCGCGAAGCGCGGTAGAGTGCCTGCACAACTTGCGGTTCAATCAGCGCGTTCATTTTCGCGGTAATCCGCGCGTCTTTGCCGGCCTCGGCGTGGGCAATTTCGCGGCCGATCTTCTCGACGATGTTTGCATGCAGGGCAAAGGGCGACTGCAATAGTTTTTTCATGCCCTTGAACTTGCCGAGTCCCGTGAGCTGCTGGAACAAACGATTGACGTCTTCACCAATTTCCGGATCGGAAGTGAGCAGGCCGTAATCGGTGTAGATGCGGGCGGTACGGGCATGATAATTGCCAGTCCCCAGGTGACAGTAAGGGCGCAGACGCCCTGCCTCGCGGCGCAGCACCAGGCACATCTTGGCGTGGGTCTTGAAGCCGACCACTCCGTAAACAATATGTGCACCCGCTTCAGTCAGGCGGTTGGCCAGCTCGATATTGTCGGCTTCGTCAAAGCGTGCGCGCAGCTCAATTACCGCGGTGACTTCCTTGCCGGCGCGGGCAGCGTCGACCAGGGTATCCACCACAACCGAATCGGAGCCAGTGCGATACAGTGTCTGCTTGATGGCCACGACATCCGGGTCCGCGGCCGCTTCGCGCATGAACTCGACCACCGGCGCGAACGATTCGAAGGGATGATTGAACAGAATATCGCGCCGGCTGATGAGTTCGAACTTGTTCTTGCCCTGAATCAGGCTGCCCGGGACCCCCGGAACAAAGGACGGATATTTGAGATCCGGCGCGTCGACGAGGTCACAGACCGCCTGCACCCGATTGATATTGACCGGTCCGTTGACCCGGTAAAGATCGTTCTCGCCGAGCCCGAATTCGTTAAGCAGATAAGTGGCGAGATCCGGGGGGCATTCCTCGGTGACCTCCAGCCTCACTGCATCGCCATAACGCCGGGCGGCCAGCTCACCCTCCAGTGCCCGCAGCAGGTCATCGACTTCTTCCTCGTCGACATACAGATGGCTGTTGCGGGTCACCCGGAACTGGTATGAGCCCTTGACCTTCATGCCCGGAAACAATTCATCCATGTTTTCATGCATGACCGATGACAGGAACACGAAGTCATTGTCGCCGCCGCCGCACTCATCCTTTGGTAAACGAATCAGGCGCGGCAGCGCACGCGGTGCCTGAACGACGGCGTGTTTGCAGTTTCGTCCGAAGGCATCCTTGCCTTTGAGTTCGACAATAAAATTCAGACTCTTGTTGATAATGCGTGGAAACGGATGGGCGGGATCGAGCGCCATAGGACTCAGCACCGGAAAGACTTCCTGGGCAGCATAAGTTCTGAGCCATTCGCGCTGCGCATCATTCCAGTCGGCGCGGCGGATGAAGCGTACGCCTTTGGCATTGAGTTCAGGTACCAGTTCCTCATTGAAAACCCGGTACTGGTGCCTGACCAGGCCATGCGCTTTTTGGTTGATCTGTTTCAGCAGCTCGCCGGGCACAATATTGTCGGGTCCGGTCTGCACCGAACCTGCCTCGCGCAGCTGGCGCAGGCCGGCGACGCGTACTTCGAAGAACTCGTCCAGGTTCGTGCAGCTGATACACAGGAATTGAACGCGCTCCAGCAACGGTACGCGCGTGTCCCTCGCCTGCGCCAGAACCCTGCGCTGAAACTGCAGGCTGCTGAGTTCGCGATTGATGAAGTTCTCGGGTCGCTTTAAGTCTGTGTCGTCCATATCCGGAAATCGGCGGCAATCTTTTCAGTATAGCGCCGGGCCGGGCCGGCTCGGATACGAACAAGTCACAATTGCGCTTTCGCGACCGGGTAGATTGCCCCGATTACCGATGGCGCAGATGCCCCGGTCACGGCTGGCACGTTGCCGGGCAGGCCGTGAGTGGTCTGATAGGCAAGCCAGGCGAAGGCGGCGGCTTCTACAAAGTCCGGGTCGATACCCGCGCAAGTGGTGTCATCGATCGGGGTGTCCGGCAGGCACCACGCGAGCCGGGCGACGAGGTCGGCGTTATGCGTGCCACCACCGCAAAGCAGCACCCGTTCGAACCTCTGCGCCTGATCGTCGATGGCCGCAGCAATGCTGCGGGCCGTGAGTTCGGCGAGGGTGGCTTGCAGGTCGGCACC
>JBFGOQ010000113.1:0-3708 GCA_041565075.1 Gammaproteobacteria bacterium | reverse complement strand
GGGTCCAAGGATATTAAATACGGTGCGCACGCCCATCGCCTGGCGAACGGGGGCTACCGCTTTCATTGCCGGATGAAAGTGTGGCGCGAACAGAAAAGTGAAACCGGTCGCGTTCAGGGAAGCGCCGGCCTCTTGCGGGCCAGCTGGCAGCCGATAACCCAGCTTCTCCAGTACATCAGCACTACCGCTTTTGCTCGAAACCGAGCGATTGCCGTGCTTAACCACGCGCACATTACAAGCCGCCAATAACAAGGCCGAACCGGTGGACAGGTTCAGGCTACCCGAGGCATCACCGCCGGTCCCCACGATGTCGACGATTGGTGTGCCGGATACAATTTCGGGACGGCGAGCCAGAGCGCGCATCGACTTTGCAAATCCACGCACTTCTTCCGGAGTTTCACCCTTTGCTCGCAGCGCAATCAGCAGGGCCGCTATCATTTCTGCGGGTAGCGAGCCACTGGCCATTTCCCTGAACATGGCCTCCGCCTGCGACTCAGTGAGGTCATCCTTTTGCAGCAGGCGCTCGAGCATGATCTTTGTTGCGCTACTCACGAGGCCTGCTCCCGCACGCCGCGCCCGATCACGCCCAGAAAGTTGCCCATCAGCCGGTGGCCTTCGGGTGTAAGAATGCTTTCCGGATGAAACTGAACGCCTTCTATTGGTAAGGACTTGTGGCGCACACCCATTATTTCACCGTCCTCAGTAGTCGCTGTCACTTGAAAGACCTCGGGTATGCGGTTGCGATTGGCGGCGAGCGAATGGTAGCGGCCCGCCTGGAAGGGATTTGGCAGGTCACGGTAAACGCCTTTCTCATCGTGTTGCACCATGGAAGTTTTACCATGCATCAGCGATACGGCATGTATGACTTCACCACCAAAAACCTGCACCATCGCCTGGTGCCCCAGACACACGCCAAGAATGGGCACTTCACCCTTGAAAGCGTCGATAAGGTCCATCGATATGCCGGCGTCTTCCGGGCGACCCGGGCCCGGCGAAATCACAATATGGCTTGGCGCAATCGCCCGACATTGTTGGAGATCGATGGCATCGTTGCGGTGTACGACTACGTCGGCACCCAATACAGCAAAGGCCTGCACCAGGTTATAAGTAAACGAGTCGTAGTTGTCGATCAACAACAAACGTGCGCTCATAGCCCCGCCTCCGCAATGGACAACGCCTTCCTCAATATGGCGCTCTTGGCGAGTACTTCGCGGTACTCGTTTTCAGGCACGCTGTCGGCAACGATCCCCGCACCCGCCTGGTAACTATAGCGCCCCTGATGAAAAACGAGGGTGCGTATGGCTATTGCCTGGTCCATTCCGCCATCGTGCCCAAAGTAGCCAACCGTGCCGGCATACAAGCCACGGCGCGTCGGCTCCAGGTTTTCGATTAGCTCCATCGCCCTGACCTTGGGTGCACCAACCAGCGTGCCCGCCGGAAATGCCGCGGCAAAGAGATCAAATGCATCGCAGCCTGCTTTCAACGTTGCCTGCACCCCACTTACCAGGTGCATAACATGACTGTACTTTTCTACCACCCTGTAAGGTTCAACATGTACGCTGCCGGATTTGGCCACCCGGCCCACGTCGTTGCGCGCAAGATCGACCAGCATCACATGCTCGGCAATTTCTTTCGGGTCGTTTACGAGTTCACTTTCCTGTTGCCGGTCGTGCTGCTCGGAATCCCCGCGTGGGCGCGTACCGGCGATCGGGCGCAACGAAGCCTTATCGCCGTGTAAGGACACCAGCGCTTCCGGCGAGGAGCCCGCCACCGCCGATTCGCCAAACTCGAAGTAATACATATACGGTGACGGGTTCAACAATCGCAAGGCGCGATATGCCTCAAAGGTATCCACCTGACAGTTGCCGGAAAAACCCACCGAGAGAACAAGCTGGTAAACATCGCCATCGGTTATATGGCCTTTGACCTTTTCCACTGCCCGCATAAAATCCTGCTCAGAAATACTCGCCCTGGCCGGCCCGATGACGCCACCACGTTTGCGCCAGGGCAATGGACCAGCCAGTGCGCTCATTACATCCTCACGCAGCTCGGCGCGTTCCGAGTCATTGCCGTCATGCAGCAGTGCGGCACGACGAGTCAAATGATCGAAAACCAGGATCGAACGCGGAGCAAAATACGCCGCCTCCGGTAAATCGTCGGTGCCGCTTGCAGTGTCCGGCAGTGTCTCAAAATAACGTACGAGGTCATAACCCGCTACGCCGACCAGGCCGCCAGCAAAAGGGAGGTCTTCAGGCGCAGGCCCGGGCCGCGGCGCCCGCGCAAGCGCAGCACGCAAGGCATCCAGCAAAGCCCGCTGATTGTGGGGTCGTTCACCTGTGTTGCCGTCAATATGCAGACCGTCTGCATCCAGACGCAGGTCCAGCCCCCCTCCAAAACCAATAAATGAGTAGCGCCCCAGACGCTCGCCGCCCTCCACACTCTCCAGCAGGAAGCGCGGCTTGAAATGAGCCAGCTTCAGATAAGCAGAAACCGGCGTGTCGAGATCCGCCGCTATGTCAAAAGGTGCTTGCATATGTATCCTGCTAACCGGGACAGGCTATGGAAAAAAAAGACCCACCCCCGTGCCCCGGGGATGGGTCCGTTGTCCGTTTGCTGTCGCTCAGCCCGCGGCCGGTGCCCTCCCCGTGCACGCAGACCACCACCAGCGGCGGACGTTGTCGGGGATCGTGGCTTGCGACAGCGAGTTCATAGGCCCCAGAGTATCCCCCGCCCCGGCTAATGGTCAAGCTCGCCCCAGACTTTACTTGCGGGCGAGCTTGCGGCACTCAGCATGACGAAAGCAGCTCACCAGGTGATCGTTGATAAGGCCCGTGGCCTGCAGGTGTGCGTACATAATTGTACTGCCGACAAATTTGAAGCCGCGCTTTTTCATGTCTTTAGCAAGGGCGTCGGACTCTGCGCTGGTTGCAGGCAGGTCTGCCTGGATTTTCCAACGGTTCTGAATCGCCTTGCCACCCACAAAATTCCAGATGTACTGACAGAAACTGCCAAACTCCTCCTGAATCTCCAGGAAGCGCCCGGCGTTGTTGACTGCCGCCTCCACTTTCATGCGATTGCGAATGATGCCGGGATCGGCAAGTAACTTTTCCACGCGTTTTGGCGTAAAGCGCGCCACCCTGGCCACATCAAAACCGGCGAACGCGCGCCGGTAGCCTTCACGACGGTTGAGCACCGTTGCCCAACTCAGCCCGGCCTGGGCGCTTTCCAGTACCAGGAATTCGAATTGTTTTTTGTCGTCATGTACAGGAACGCCCCATTCCTGGTCGTGATATGCCAGGTATGCTGCGTTTCCTGAGAGCGCCCAATCGCATCTGTTTTTGTGCGCTTTGTTACTTGCCATGGTCGCCTCCGCTTTGTCAGGCACTAAAGCTAACCCGATCAGGCCTGGCGCCCCAAATTATTAAACAAAAGGCCCGCAGTGTTGCCACCGCAGGCCTTTCGCTTACCAATACACGGCCTGGAAAGTCAGATCAAAGCGGTGATCCGCACTTGCCTTCGCCGCATTTGCCTTCAGCCTTGGCTTCCTTGTCGCCGCCACACTTGCCTTCGCCGCATTTGCCTTCAGCCTTGGCTTCTTTGTCGCCGCCACACTTGCCTTCGCCGCATTTGCCTTCAGCCTTGGCTTCCTTGTCGCCGCCACACTTGCCTTCGCCGCATTTGCCTTCAGCCTTGGCTTCCTTGTCACCG
>JBFGOQ010000112.1:0-3740 GCA_041565075.1 Gammaproteobacteria bacterium | reverse complement strand
GCCGGCAACTGGCATGCGCTGGCAAAAATCGAATCGGAGCTCGGCAAGTTGTCGCAACGCGATGCGCTCAGCGTCAACGTCCGCCGCACCTCGGAGCGCAGCGCGCGCGCCAACCTGATCCCTTACCTGATTGATGTGATCTGTATTCAACAGCCAGACGTGGTCGAGGGCATCGCAGGATTCTTTGCGGATCGCAATATCGATATCGCGGAGCTCTCAACACATTGCTATGCCGCGGCTCATACGGGGTCACCGATGCTGAGCGTTCAACTGACTGTGAGCATTCCTGCTGAACTTTCGATATCGGCACTGCGTGAAGAGTTTCTGGACTTCTGTGACGGCAGAAATCTCGATGCCGTCATTGAACCTGTAAAGAATTGATTTTTCTCAATGAGTGGAGGCAACCGACTTGACCAGCAAGCAAGCAACCATCGGCCGTAAGGCACCGGATTTCGTGTTGCCCGCAACAGGGGGGAAAGACATCCGCCTCAGAGACCTGCGCGGTGAAAATGTCGTTGTATATTTCTATCCGCGCGATAATACGCCTGGCTGTACACTGGAAGGCCAGGATTTTCAAAGCCTATATGGGAAATTTCGCCGGCGAAAAACCAGGATTCTTGGCATTTCCCGGGACAGCCTGAAGGCACATGAAAACTTCAAAAAAAAGTACGGCTTTGCATTCGAACTTGTTGCCGATGAAAACGAAGAAGCCTGCCGGGCTTACGATGTCATCAAAGAAAAAAACATGTATGGCAAGAAAGTAATTGGAATTGAACGCAGCACCTTTCTGATAGACGCGACCGGCACCCTCAAGAGAGAATGGCGTAAAGTCAAAGTAAAAGGCCATGCAGAAGAAGTCCTTGAAGCCGTGTCGGCGCTGTAGCCGATTGTATCTACCCGCCCAGCTTTCCCGGAGATTTTGATTGACACCGATTGATCCCAACGCTCGCCGTATATTCGTGCTCGATACCAACGTCCTCATGCATGATCCGGCCGCGATGTTCCGTTTCAAGGAACATGATATTCATATGCCTATGGTCGTTCTCGAGGAATTGGACGCTGCCAAGAAGGGCCTGTCCGAAGCCTCGCGAAATGCCAGGCAGGCTAGTCGTTTCCTCGATGAGCTGATGTCAGGTTCCAGCAAAGCAGAAATCGACGCAGGATTGCAGCTGCCGAGTGCGCTGGCCCAGGACAACGGTAATGGCATTACGCCAGGTCGTCTTTTTTTCGAAACACGGGTACTGCCAGGCAATCTTCCCGACAGCTTGCCCGGCAACCTTCCTGACAACAGCATCCTTGCCACCGCCCTGAGTCTGCAAAAAACCAACGTCGACACTCAGGTGACGCTGGTATCCAAAGACATCAATCTGCGAATCAAGGCAGCAATTCTCGGCGTACATGCGGAAGATTATTACAATGATCGGGCTCTGGACGACGTCGATCTGTTGTTCAGCGGTACCGATATTCTGGAAGTCGACTTCTGGTCGAGTCATAGCAAGGACATGGATTCGTGGAAGGAAGAAGGCCAAACATTTTACAAGTTAAGCGGACCACGCGTGGAAAGCTGGCACGTAAATCAACTGCTATACCAGGACGGCGAAGATAATTTTGAGGCCGTCGTAAGACACATTGAGGATGGCGTCGCCAAGATAGAATTAACCCGGGACTACACAATTGAAAGGAACGCTGTCTGGGGCATCATGGCGCGCAACAGAGAGCAGAATTTTGGCCTGAACCTGCTCATGGACCCGGCCATCGACCTGGTCACCATGGTTGGCGCCGCCGGCACGGGGAAAACTCTGCTGAGTCTCGCTGCCGGGCTGACCCAGACCCTGGAAGATAACCGCTATGCGGAAATCATCATGACGCGCGTCACCGTCCCGCTGGGCGAAGATATCGGCTTCCTGCCCGGAACAGAAGAGGAAAAGATGGAACCTTGGATGGGGGCGTTGATGGACAACCTGGAAGTGCTCACTCGCAGCGACGAAGGCGGTGACTGGGGCCGTGCCGCCACCAATGATCTCCTGCGCAGCCGCATCAAGATACGCTCGCTCAACTTTATGCGCGGGCGTACCTTTCTGAACCGCTTTATCATCATTGACGAGGCGCAGAATCTTACCTCCAAGCAAATGAAGGCACTGATCACCCGTGCGGGCCCCGGCACCAAAGTCGTTTGTCTTGGTAATGTGGCCCAGATCGATACGCCTTATCTCACGGAAACTACTTCGGGACTGACCTATGTCGTGCATCGGTTCAAGAACTGGCGGCATTCCGGGCACATAACCTTGTTGCGCGGCGAGAGATCCCGGCTTGCCGACTACGCTTCCGAACTGCTTTGACAATTAGCAGGAACCGGCCCAAGCTGAAATTGTCAGAAAGCCTGCCGTGACTGCTTTGCTGTGAGTATGAACCGAATCGCCTTGTTTTTTCTGGCATTGACCTGGCCACCCCTGGCCAGCGCCAGTATCGACGACTTGCCGGACATTGGCAGCTCAGCCGGTGCCGCGATTTCGCCCACCGAAGAATACCAACTGGGCCGGATGATCATGCGTGGGCTGCGCGACTCCGACATTGTGCTGGATGATCCCGAAGTTACCGAGTACATCCAGGCCATTGGCAATAATCTCGCCAGCCACGCCGGCCAGGAAGGACAGAAATTTCATTTTTTTGTGGTGCGAGACAAGCAAATCAACGCATTTGCGCTACCCGGTGGCTTCATAGGCATCAACATGGGATTGATTCTGGAAAGCCGCAACGAGTCAGAGCTCGGTGGTGTGCTGGCCCACGAAATTGCGCACGTCACGCAAAAGCACATAGCAAGGCAAATTGAGGCGATGGGCCGCACCAATCTGGTTTCTGCCGCCGCCGCGCTGGCGGCCGTCCTGGTGGGCGCTGCTACTGGCAGCGCTGAGGCAGCGCAAGCCGGCATTATTGCCAGTCAAGGTGCAGCGATACAGTCGCGGATTAATTTCACCCGCGCCCACGAATATGAAGCCGACCGTGTCGGCATTGATATTCTCGCAGACGCGGGTTACGACCCCAACGGCATGGTCAGTTTCTTTGAGTTGATGGCCCAGCGTGCGCGCCTGTCACCAAGCTGGGTGCCCGAGCTGCTGCGAACTCACCCGGTGAGCGCAGCCCGGATTACAGAAGCGCAAAGCCGCGCAGCACGCAAGCAGGTTATGCTTGCGCACTCCGATCGCGGTTACCGTCTGGCTAAGGCACGCTTGATAATTCTTGGCGCCGAAACGCCGGCTAAGGCGCTCGAGCATTTTCGTCAAGAGGCCGGCGCCAGCGAGAGCGAGGCACCCGAGGTTACTCGCTATGGCCTCGCGCTGGCATATGCCCGAAACGGTCAGTACGAACCGGCAATTGAAATATTTCGAGCCTTGCGCAACCGGCACGAGGAAGTCACTGAGTACCATATAGGGCTGGCACAATCATACTTGTGGGCACGACAGGATGATGTGGCGTTGCAGGTTTTCGAAGACGCTTACAAATTATTTCCTCGCAACGTCCCGCTTACCGTGCGCTTCGCACAGGCGTTGCTGCAGACAGGTCAAGCCAGCCGCGCGCACGATGTGCTACTGGACCTTCTCAACAATACCGATCCCTTGCCGCAGCAGGTCCGCATGCTGGCAATGGCGGCCAGCGCCTCAGGTAATACTGGCGACGCGCACTACTATATGTCGGAGTTGCATATTTTAAACGGCGAGCTGCAACTGGCAATGGACCAGCTG
>JBFGOQ010000111.1:0-3763 GCA_041565075.1 Gammaproteobacteria bacterium | reverse complement strand
ATAAAACGCCAGCCGGCCTTCAACCAGAAAATCCTCCTGGTAACGGTCATCACCCGACAGCGGCTCTATGCTCCCCGACAAATCACTGCCCGATAACGTCACATCAGCCAAACCAACCAAAAACATGTGACGACCGGTGACTTCGGCATCAAGTGTCTCGCTGCGAACTTTGCCGTTGGCTTCCTTGAACCCAACCTCCAGGCGGTGACGCCCGACGGGCATCAGGTACTCGACCGCGAAACGGCCTTCGCGATCGACCGGCAACGGTTGCCCGTTGACCAGCAACTCCATATCTTCGGTAATACCATGACCGTAGAGCCGCACGCGGCTGCCGTATATCGGTATGTTTTGTTGAACCAGGTCGTTCTGGCCATAAACGCCCACCAGGCCCTCGCCCGAGCGCCATGGCGGCAGCGCTTCTGCAGAACGTGACATCGCCGCTGTGTCTTCGGCACGCGCCGCCAGCAGGTTTTCGGCCTCACCCAGCGTGTAGTGGATACGCTCTTCGCGCCCCGAACCAGGCTCAACCACCCGCAAGTCTGTATAAGCGAGCACGCGCTCGCCGGTGATGCGTACTTCAACCCGGCGGTTGCGCGCGCGGCCAGCCGGACTGTCGTTGCCCGCCACCGGCTGTGTTGCCCCGCGGCCTTCCATTGCAAGCTGCTTCGCATCGAGGCCTAGACCATTCATCAGGTAACGACCGACCGTCTGTGCGCGCGCCTCGGACAATACCTGATTATTGGCGAACTCCGTGCGGTTTTGCGGCGCTATACGAACATTGTCCGTATGCCCGATTGCAATGACCTGTACATTTCGATGGTCTTTCCACTCAGCGATTATCTTGTCAAGTTGCGCTTTGTCCGGTTCACTTAATTGGGTCCTGCGAGTAGCAAAACGCGGAGCCAGTGTGTATTCGCGTATCTCCACGCTGGGCGGGCGCATAACGAGCACATTGCCTTTCATCGGCGTCAGTTTCACCGGATCCGATTCCTCGCCCGGCACCTCGGATGTAACGACGAAGTCGCGCGCTGCTTCGTAATCGCGCTTGTCAACGAGGTTAATGGTCTGGGCGCGGGTTTCGTCCATGCGCCCCTTGCCATCGAATACCCTCAAAATGTATGCCAGCGACTCATTTTCCCTGAGCGGTTTGCCATCGGCGCGTTGTGCGTCCCATTCGAATCGATCGAGCCCATTTAGCCTGAGCGGAAGCATCGCAAGTGGTGCCACGAGGTCCGTATCAGTGGCTTCGAATACGAGTAACTCTGCGCGGCTTATGAATGATGGGTAATTTGTGTAGACGATGAATCTGGCAGGCTCACTTGCCTCACCTTTTTCTATCGGCAACTGCACCGGGCCGCGGATGGCGAGTCTTGGCGCCGCGGCCGACGGATCCTCGGTCGCCCAGACGACGCCATTTGCCGGCAGCTGCACTTTGAACTTACCGCTTACATCCACCCGACGATTGTCTTCGCGCGCATAACGGCTATCCATGGGTTCAGGCGGGCGCTCGGGCACATGATTGATGATCTGCACCGCATATCCTTCCTCTGTTTTACACAGGTCGATGGTGCAGGCGTCGTCGGCATAGGCTGGGCCTGCGATCGCTGCGAGCGCGGCCATGACGACATTGGCGGCCATGCGCTTGATGCCCGCTGCAAGCCCACGGTCGAAGCGCGGCAAACCGGAGGTGGCCTCCTGTGGCAGGTGCAGCTTGACGCGAATGCTGACGTCCTGCATCAGCTTGTCACCGAGCTCTGCTTTGAGTGCTTCGTAAATGGCCATGGCACGGCGGGTCGGCAGGTCGTGGGCATTGTCGCTCGCCTGCAATGGCACGGCATATTCGCGCACCCGGTAGCCGGAGAATGACACTTCGACGCGGCGGTTTTCCGCGCGGCCGGCGGCGGTCGCATTGCTGGCGACCGCCTTGTCGGGCCCATGGCCGCTTGCCCTGACCTTGCTCTGCTCTACGCCCAAGCCCTGCGCGAGGTAAGCAGCAACCGTCTGAGCACGTGCGGCTGATAGTGCATAGTTGTCTTTGAACTCGGCGCGATTGCGCGACGCAATCGGCACGTTGTCGCTGTGGCCTTCGACCACGATGCTTACGTGTGTCGCATCCCGCCATTCCTGCACGAGCTTGTCGAGCTCTGCTCTGTCGGCATCTTTGAGTCGTGCACTGCGGGTCGCAAAATGAGGCGTCACCGTGTAGTCACGTTTCTCGAGCACTGCATTACCTTCAATAGTCAGCAAGCCACCGCCCTGCTCGCGCAAGCGTGCGGCCAGATCCCGGAGCAGCGGCCTGAATTCGTCGCGTATCGCTGCGCCGTTGGTGACGAAGAAGACCTCGCCAAGCTTGACCTCGATTTCCTGGGTTCTCTTACTTGTCTGCTCTGGCAGGCGCACCCCAAAATCAATGCGATTGAGCAGACCTTGCGTAATCCTGAGTACACGAGGATTCTCGGTGGTGAAGCGGCTGCCCTTCGGTAGAGTTGCTGAGTCAACCTTGAGGATGAAATTGCGCCCGCGTTCGAGGAATCCGCCATCGATGCCCTCGAGGTGATAACGACCGGACTGGTCGGTTTCCACCAGCAGCCCCGTAACGGTTGCCAGCCGCACACCGGGTATCCCCTCCTCATCCGGATCCTGCCAGCCATTACCGTTACGATCATCAAAGACCTTGCCGACAATGGTGGTTTCGCCAACATCTGAGTCGCTGGAGACTTCCACCGTAGCGCTGGCCGTGGCGCCAACCTGGAAATCTCCTACCACGCCACTTACACGGTTAATGTAGTCACCTGTCGAAACGCCCGGGCCCACGCGCAGCACGTATTCGATCTCTACGCTTTCGCCCGGCGCAAGATCGAAGTTGCCAAAATCTACGGGGCGAGTGCCGACGATCGGGATCGCGGCGCCGGTGTCAGCCCTGCGCGCTGAACCGGTTACGTAGGCGAAGCCTGCGGGAATCTGGTCGCGCAGCGCCAGGGCACGGACCTGCAGAGGCCCGGTATTTTCTGCACTGATTGTGTAGCGCACGAGATCGCCTACCGACACCCGGCTGCTGAGTACGCGCTTGACCAGACGCAGGTCGATCTCGGTCAGGGGATCCACCGGCACGTGGTTATTGATAACGTTGGGATCGCCGTTATCGAGCTGGAAGGACAAGTAATACGTGGTCGGTTCACCAGCCTGCGGAGCGGTGATCTGGGGGGCCACCCGGAATGGATCCGGCTGTCCGCTTGCATCCAATGCGCCCGCCTGTGGCGGAATAATTTGTGAGACGCCAGGGTTATAACCGAATGGCGGCATGACCTGTATAGAGAAAGATGCACCAGATAGACATGCGGGATCCGCATCCAGGTTGACATCGAAGCGATACCCGCCATCGGCACCGATCACCTGGTCCTGCTGGCCGTCGAGTAAGCATGCGGTTGGTAACGCCTGACCGGCGGAATCCGTGATGGTTACCGTGGCGCCGGTGATCGGCGCGCGCGCTACGGAATCATAAACCACACCGCTCGGATCCACGGGAAGGTTCTGATCAACCAGCGTCGTACCCGCTGGCAAACTAATGCCGTCGATGTGATCCCAAACCGCACCGCTGGTTGGGTGGATCAAGACAATGTCGTAGCCATTGTCCGGCCGCAGGTTGGCAAAACTGTAACTTCCATCCGCACCGGTCTGGCCGCTGGCGACCAATGCGCCGCCTCGGCGCACCTCGATGATCCAGCCGGATACTGCTTGTTCGTCGACATCGAATATGTCATCT
>JBFGOQ010000110.1:0-3933 GCA_041565075.1 Gammaproteobacteria bacterium | reverse complement strand
GAAGCGCTCACGATGCAGCGCAAGCTTCACGGCGATGCCCATCCCGAGGTTGCGTACGCTTTGAACAATATCGGTACTATTCGCCAGCAGCGCGGCAATCTCCCGGGCGCGGAGGCAGCCTTTGCCGAGTCGCTTGCAATCTTGCGTGACCTGCTGGGGGAAACCCATCCGCGCGTCGCGACCACAATGTCCAATATCGCGATCGTCCGTTATGACCGCGGAGACTTCGCGGGTGCTATCGCGATGATGCGACAGACGCTCAACATGCGGCGCGAGGTGCTGGGCGCCGACCATCCCGAGGCTTCGAAGAGTGCGGTGGTCCTCGCAATCTGGCTCACCGAAACCGGCGCCTATGTGGAGGCGGAGGCGCTGATCGACGAGGCCATCGCGATCCGCGTGGCCTCCTTGGGTGAGGACCACCCGATGCTGGCACTGGCACGAGTGGTAAAGGCAAATCTCCTGATCGTCACGGACCGGCAGCGCGAGGCACAGGCCCTGGCGCAGCAGGTGAGGTCGAGTCTCCTGAAGACCTTGCCCGAGGATCACTGGCTGGTTGCCTTTGCCTCGTCCGCGCAGGGTGCCGCCCTTGCGAAATCAGGCTCATATATGGAAGCAGAGCCGCTTCTGCTGGCAAGCCTGGGACCACTGGAACTCGCCCCGATCCCAGGCGCGGCGCGGCAACATCGCTTGCGCCTCGCGGACCTCTACGCCGGCTGGGGGAACCCCGGCGAAGCCGCGAAATATCGCGTGGCCAACTGACCTAAGTCAACCATAAGCAGTCCCATGAATTTTCGTAAATCCCGCCAATCGATATATATAAGGTCATACCTGACCGTATATGATTCTGCGCTCGGTACAGTCACGGAAAACACTTAACCAGACACAACCGCCATCGCTTTGACAGCCCTTCCGGGCCGCAATCAAGGAAAGAGACGGTCACTTTTTTGGGGAAACACACATGAAGAAACGATTTGCAGCATCTGCTGTGCTGCTTTTGTGCGCGTTCGCGATCAACCTCTCAGCTTTTGCCAGCCCGCAAAACATACTGGACAGCCGGGTGGTCACCAGCCAGAAGGTCGCTTTAAGCTCAAGCGACGGCACTTTCCAGCTGGATTTTTTCAACGCCGGCGCGAATTTCATCGATTGCGTGGCATCTCCGAGCGGAACGCTCTGTATCAACAATGGCGACAACATTGTCGATTTGTCAAATTACCAAAACCCGTTGTTCACGTGCACTAATTTAGGTTTCCAGGCGAAAAAGACCAACCAGACGGTTGGGAATTGCAATGCCATACTGGTGGCAGACGGCGCCATCTATGTAGGCGGCGTCAGAAACAAGAACGGCAGCGCGCTCGTTAAGGTTCAGCAGAAAACCGGCTCTACCTGTCCTACAGGTTATGCACAGGTTGCGAGCACGAATTATTGCTCCGCGCTGCTGGCCGTTGACAGGCCGCCGATCACCGATTTGGACCGTCTGTCAGGCAACGAGCTCCTGGTTACGGAGAATAAAAGCTCGATAAACAAATACACGGGCCTGGAGCCGGGGACCACCAGCATCAGCGTGTTTGCCGACTCGAGGACGCTTCCGCTGGCCAAGGGCACTCCCAAAGAAGAAGTCCAGCATATTACGCTGTTTGTGTATTCGACGAATCAAACTGCGGTAATCGTGGCAACCAGTTTCGGGAAGCTGCTCATCCTCGGTCCCACTGGCAGCCTACTTCGCTCTGACAGTCTCTCGACTCTCGGTCTTCCGGTCCTCGCAAGTTGCCCCAGCGTAGCGACCAGTTATGACCTCACCCAGGACACCGTCAAGGCCGGGCCGATGTATCTGTCGGTCAGCAACACCTGCTACGTGCACGCTCTCGTTCCCGCGAACGGGTTTCCCATTAGCGCCGGGTTCTCGCTTTTGAGCTCGGATCAAACGGTGGTCGGCAGTACTAAATACAATCCGCTCACCATCGACGTCTTCGAAGGCCAGAGCGTCAACTTTTCACAATGCAGTGGGGCGGGCTGTAATATTGGTACCGCCACGACACTCCTGAACTTCAGCCCCTTGCCAGGTACCGCTACCAGCGGCACCGCGTGGGAAATCAGGGGCATCCCGCACTGCGCGTGGCCCCTGGCTGCTGATGACTGTGTCGCTCAACTCGGGCTGACAAATTGCGGATCGGACCAGGCATGCCTGTGCAATGCAGGCGTATTACGGCCCGTTGGTGCTTTTTTGAATACCAGCCTGACCTGTGCTACCGCGCCCCCGGGTTTGCTGGAATTTAACGTCACGCCACTCCTGCCGCCAAACCTCGTTGCGCAGTTCAACCCCGCCATTCCGCCTCTGTGGATATCGGGCAGTTTCCAGCCGCAATCGGTCAATGGATACTTTTTCGATGCATTATTGATCAATGCCGGCGCTGCCCAGTCGAGCGAAACGCCGGTGATCGTAGTGGATGCCCAAAACCAGCTTCCGCCATCTTTTGGATGCCCGGCAAGCGGTCCCGGCATCAGCCCGTTGCAGTCGAGCATCGTGCTGAGGATGCGGGAGGCGGTCAAGACAGGGGGTACGTGCAACAGTAGCGGCTGCACTGAAAACAAGGGATCCATGATTACCTATGATTGTGTTAATCCGACCTCGAGCAGGGGCTGCTGTTCCTTGTATCCGCTCAATGTGATGCTTGCGCTCCGCCCGCCTGCATACAACAACGCAGGGAAGTATTTCGTTGATACATCGGGGGTTACTACCCTCAGCGACGGCAGCGAAGTCGACGACAGCGCGGCCGCCAAGTTCGTTGACAGCCATTTCGAAGAGATGAAGCTGTTCCAGTCGCCGGCCTGCAATAACGTCGACAACGATCCGAACAACCGGGCGCCATTGGATCAGACGACTTGCGCTCAGCTGACGCAGATTTACGCTAACGCCAAGAGCAAACTGATCACTGCCTTGTCGAACACCGCAGCGCAAAGTACAAACTGCAGCCAGGCGTCACGGAACTACCAGGCCTTCGTGAGCCAGGTCGAGAATTACATAGCTAAAGCACAATCTTACGAAGGCAACTTCCCGGCATGTAATGACGGCATCGACAACGATGGTGATACGTTCATCGACGCGGCCGACAGCGACTGTAACTCCCCTGCACGTGACTCTGCGGGTCGTGTTCAGGCGCTGGCCGCGCATGGCGCTGTGCTGCCTTATGTGGTGAACAGGATACTGATCCCGACGATTCCCGCGACCTGCCCGACGGGATGGCTTGAGGACAACTCGGAGTGGATCTCTAACTAGCCCATAAGCAGACGTTGGCGGCACTGCAGGCGGCCTGAGTCCTGCGGCGCCGGACCGATCAAGAGAAGGACTCTTCGGAGTCCTTCTTTTGTTGCAGGCTTTGGAAAATATGGACATCACTGTTAGTCCATCAAAAACGGTCGTCGGCGCTCCGGGCAGCGCCCACCCTGTCGACGCACCTTCGCTGCAATTCCTAAGTCAGTTAGAAGTCTTCCTCCTGCATCAGCTGCCGCACCGCGCGCTCGTCGCTGGCGGCGCGCTCTAGCGCTGCAAATTCCCGCGACCATTCATCATGGTGAAATCAAGTCAAAGTTTTACAGAGGGGAAAAAAACCGCGTAAACTGCGTGGCCATCTACTAATATGAAAAGACATCGTCGTCGAAGACAGCGATACCGTGGAAACGGAATACAAATACCGCGCATTCATCAGCTACAGCCACAAGGACGAGAAATGGGCGGCCTGGCTGCATAGAGCGCTGGAGACGTTCCGCGTGCCCAAGAATATCGTGGGTCAGACCACGCCCAAGGGCACGGTCCCCGAACGCCTCGGCAAAGTGTTTCGCGACCGCGAAGAGCTCGCCTCCTCCTCGAGCCTTGGCGCGGAACTGACCCAGGCCCTCGAAGACTCCGCCTGCCAGATCGTCATCTGCTCGCCCAAT
>JBFGOQ010000109.1:0-4185 GCA_041565075.1 Gammaproteobacteria bacterium | reverse complement strand
GCACCTCGCGCGCGGCGCAGAGTGCTTTTATGCCGCCAACATGATCGTGGTGGTGATGGGTCGCCAGTATGGCGGCCAGGGTCAGGTTTTTACGGGCCAGAAAGTCCTCGACCGGGCGTGCGTCGCCGGGATCCACCGCGACCACGCGGCTGGGGTCGGCCGGCGCGTGGATGAGCCAGATGTAGTTGTCGCGGAAGGCGCGTGCTGCGGAGACTTCAAGCATGCGGGCATGCTACCGGAGACCATCGCCGGCATAAAGCAGTGCGCAGCTTTGGCATGCGTTATCCTTGCGCCATGACGAGCGCGCCGCAACAAATCGAGGACTGGCTGGAGACGCCACTGGGGCAATGCCTGGTGGACGCGGAGAAGGCGGAACTCGAAGAGCGTGTGTCGCAGTTTTTTGGCTTCCAGTTGTTGCAGATCGGCGACTGGGGCGCCTTGCAAAGCGTGCGGGCGAAGGCACTCACCCGCAATGCAGTGCTGGTGTCATCCCGGGCCGCACCGGGCGTACAGATCGTCAGCGAGGCCTCGCGGCTTGCCATAGCGAGCGACACCGTCGACGGCGTGATCCTGCCGCATACTCTGGAGTTCGATAGCGAACCCCACCAGGTGCTGCGCGAGGCGGAGCGGATACTCACCGGAGAGGGCAAGCTCGCGATCCTCGGCTTCAATCCGCTGAGTTTCTGGGGCGCGCGGCGTTTGCTGGGTACGCGGCGTTTCCTGCCGGGTCTAAAACACATGCTGACACGACGGCGTATTTGCGACTGGCTGAGCCTGCTGGGTTTTGAACTCCTGGAGACCCGCAATTTTTTCTATCGCATGCCGGTCAATCATCGCAAGCTGCTGGCGCGCATCGAAGGCTACGAGAAATTCGGCATGCGTTTCGGCGGTTTTCTCAACGGTGTGTATTTGGTGATGGCCAAGAAGTGCGTATACAGTGCCTTGCCGCCACGTGCCGCACGCTTGCGCAAGAAGCCGGCCGTGGTGGGCGGCCTGGTTGAGCCAACTTCGAGAAACCGCTCATGAGCGAGGTGGAGATGTACACGGACGGCGCCTGTCGCGGCAATCCCGGACCAGGGGGCTGGGGGGTGTTGCTACGTGCCCGCGGCAGGGAACGCGAACTGTTCGGCGGCGAGCCAGAGACGACCAACAATCGCATGGAACTGACCGCGGCGATCGAGGGCCTGAAGGCGCTGCGTCGCCGCTGTCACGTGCGCCTGTATACCGATTCGCGATATGTGATGCAGGGCATGACCGAGTGGCTGGAGAACTGGAAGCGACGCGACTGGAAAAACTCGTCCAGGAAGCCGGTCAAAAACAAGGATCTGTGGCAGGCACTGGACCAGGCCTGCCAGCGCCACGACATCGAGTGGCGCTGGGTGCGCGGTCATACGGGGCACGAGGGTAACGAACGCGCCGATGCCCTGGCCAACCGCGGTATCGATGACTTGCTGGCCGGCGAGGCCAGTTAGTTTGCTGACAACGGAGAACATCGCACCATGAGGCAAGTGGTACTGGATACGGAAACCACCGGGCTCGAGCCCGAGCGCGGTCACCGGATCATCGAAATCGGCTGCGTCGAACTCGTCAATCGCAGGCCCAGTGGCGCGACCTGGCATCGTTACCTGCGACCGCAACGATCCATCGACGATGCGGCCATCGAAGTACACGGCCTCACCGACGAATTTCTCGCCGACAAGCCGCTGTTTGCGGAGATTGCAGATGAATTCCTGGAGTTCGTGAAGGGCAGCGAACTGGTGATACACAACGCACCCTTCGACGTTGGCTTTATCAACAGCGAACTGGCGCGGCTGCAGGCGCATGATCCGCTCGAGAGCCTGTGTGAAATTCTCGATACCCTGAGCATGGCGCGAAGCAAACACCCGGGCCAGAAGAACAGCCTGGATGCGTTGTGCAAGCGTTACCATGTCGATAACTCCAGGCGGGAACTGCACGGCGCATTGCTGGACGCGCAAATCCTCGCAGAAGTTTATCTCGCGATGACCGGGGGGCAGGCGGCGCTGTCGCTGGATGGCGAGACCGATGACAGCAGTGGCGCCCAGGGCCAGATTCGGCGCGTCGACGCCAAGAGCCTGAACCTGGTGGTGCTGCACGCAAGCGCGGAGGAACTCGAGGCCCACGAAAAAAGACTGGCAGCCATCAATGAAAAAAGTGGCGGCAGTTGCCTGTGGCTCAAATCAGACCCATGACGCCCAAAAGGCTTGCGCTAACGGATCGGTGAAAATCACCGGCCCGCTCAGGCGTGGTATCTTGTTGAACCGCCAAGCGGCTGTCGGCACAATAGCCGGCCGGTCGGGCGCCGATCACGGCTGACGATCAGCGCCCCGGACCAAGCGTTATAACAAGGGATATCAATGGCTTATTCTTTGCCTCAGGCATTTGCGAAGAATTTTCTTGGCAATTCGCCGGACTGGTACAAATACACCATAATCGCGTTCCTGATCATCAACCCGGTGATCTTCTTCGCGGTCGACCCCTTTATTGCGGGCTGGGTGCTCGTGGTCGAGTTCATCTTCACCCTGGCCATGGCCCTCAAGTGTTACCCGCTGCAGCCTGGCGGCCTGCTCGCCATCGAGGCGATTGCCATCGGCATGTCCAAGCCGGATGCGGTCTACCTGGAAGCTATCAATGCCTTTCCGGTGATTCTGCTCTTGATGTTCATGGTCGCCGGCATCTTCTTTTTGAAAGAGTTACTGCTTTTTACGTTTACGCGAATCCTGCTGGGCGTGCATTCCAAGATGCTCCTGTCGGTGCTTTTTTGCTCGGTCTCGGCCGTGCTTTCGGCGTTCCTCGATGCGCTGACCGTAACCGCGGTAATCATCACGGTGGCATCCGGTTTCTACTCCGTGTATCACAAGGTCGCCTCGGGCAAGAGCTTCCAGCACGATCACGAAGACGGCTCCGACGACGCGGTTCAGGAACTGCACCGCGATGACCTGGAACGCTTTCGCGCTTTCCTGCGCAACCTGATGATGCACGGCGCGGTGGGTACCGCCCTGGGCGGCGTCATGACGACGGTTGGCGAGCCCCAGAATTTACTGATCTCGGAAACCGTGGGCTGGGATTTCATTACGTTTTTCCTGCGCGTGGCGCCGGTTTCGGTGCCCGTGTTTTTTGCCGGCATGCTGACCTGCCTGCTCATGGAGAAAGTGCACTGGTTTGGGTACGGTGCGCAGCTGCCGGACACGGTACGCCGCGTGCTGACCGACTACAGCAAGGCCGAAGACGAAAAGCGCGGTGTGCGCGAAAACGCGAGCCTCATGGCCCAGGCCTTTGTTGCGCTGGTTCTCGTGGTGGGCCTGGCTTTGCACGTTGCACAGGTCGGTATCGTCGGCCTCATGGTGATGGTATTGGCCACCACTTTCACCGGCGTGGTCGAAGAGCATCGACTTGGCCGGGCTTTCGAAGAGGCGCTGCCGTTTACTGCCTTGCTCGTGGTGTTCTTCGCCATCGTCGCCGTCATCCACGAGCAACATCTGTTCTCGCCGGTCATTAACTGGGTGCTGACCCTGTCGGAAGGTGTGCAGCCGGTGGCGTTTTACATGGCCAACGGCGTGTTGTCGGCGATCAGTGACAACGTTTTTGTGGCGACGGTGTACATCAGCGAGATCACCAACGCGCTCAATGACGGCACGATATCGCGGCAGCAGTACGAATTGCTGGCGATCGCCATCAATACGGGCACCAACCTGCCCAGCGTGGCCACGCCCAATGGCCAGGCCGCATTCCTGTTCCTGCTGACCTCCGCGCTTGCACCGCGCATTCGCCTGTCATACGGGCGCATGGTCTGGCTGGCGATGCCGTACACCATCGTGCTGACAGTGGTTGGCGCATTCTGCGTGGTCTACCTGCTTTGAGGGCCGTGCCGGGCCGCGCTGGTGCGCCCTGCGGCAGGTCGCGATGGCAAACGGTGCGATCATGACAGACCTCGAGACACGCGACCCGACCGAGCTGGCATCCTGGGCGACGCTCGAAACCCATCGCAAAGCACTCAGGCAGCTGAGCATGCGGGAGTTGTTCGGCCGCAACCCCGACAGGTTTTCGCAGTATTCAATATCAGCCTGCGGCCTGTTTCTGGATTACTCAAAAAACTGCATTACGCAGGAGACTCTGCCCCTGCTGTTGCAGTTGGCGCGCGATTGCGCGCTGCCGGATTGGATCGAT
>JBFGOQ010000108.1:0-4360 GCA_041565075.1 Gammaproteobacteria bacterium | reverse complement strand
TTCGGCGCGGCTGACCGGATAGCGGTCACCAAAATGTCGGATCAACATGGCCTCGCGCCAGACTACCGAGCCGGCGCCATTGGCGGATGGCGATATCATGTGATCCACCCATTCCGCCAGGCGAAATTCTTCATTGGGTTTAATGACGCCGAAACTGTTGCGGCCTGAGACCGGGTCGAATCGCGGGACATCGTGGATTTCTCCCGATAGCCAGTCGCCGGCGCTGACCACCGTTTCCCGGAGTATGCGAGCGCGATCGCCTGGATCTGGGAACGCGCGCGCCAGGCTGTCGAACAAGGCCAGCATGCACAAGATCTTGCCCACGCTGCCCGGATTCTGTTTCACATCCGGGCGCACGCCGGCCCAGCGAATGTCCTGTGGGTTGGTGATGTCGATGATCGCAATCGAATAGCTTGGATTGCGATTCCGGAGCAGCTGATCCAGGCCGCGCTGCAGGTCCGGGTCAGGCGCCCGGGCATCGAAGCGGGCGTCCTTGTTATCCAGCAGATTTAGACCGATATCGGCAGCGTTCAGCAGGGCGCCGGGCGGCAGCTTCGGACCCTGGGGACGATGTTGGGCATTGGCATAGCCCTGCAGACGGCGGATTCCGCTGTCTTCGACATCATCCAGTGGGTAAGCGATTGCTGCTTGTATGGTACCGGCGGCGAGGGCAATACCCACGATTCTTGTAAAGCGCATACCGGGCGGGGAAAGGCTCATTGCTTCTCCGGGCCGGGACGGGCGGTCAATTCATCCAGGGCGACATATCGGGCCAGCGGCGCACGTTTATCACCCGACAAGTGTCGAGTTACGCGAGCGGCACGACGATATCCTTTTTCTACGAGCGGTCGGATCTGAAAGAGTGTCAATTGCCCGTCCACAAAGCCAAATTCAATGTCCCACGGCATCACTCGACCCTCGGTATCTTCGACCGGTTCGTACTTGTGCATGACCTGGGAAATTAATTCGCGAAGCTGGCGTTTCTCATCGGCAGTCAGGACGCTGCCGGGGGCAGCGGGCTGCCAGGAAAAGCCACCGTCCTTGGCCAGTCCTCTTCGAAACGGTGTTTTCGCCTCGCTGATCAATCGCTCCTTGCCATCGGGCAAGAGCACCAGGGTCTCGGCTGCCTCGCCAGCCACCGCACCGCCGATGCCCCAGCCAGTTGAAACGGTCACCCCTTCTTCGTAAGTCACCAGGTCTGTCGTTGCGAGTACGCCTGATTTGTCGGCAGGGACGCTTTTCATAAGCAATACCGATGCATAAATTCGTTCAGGGTTTTTCATCAGATTAGCGCGCCACGCGATGGAACGCGGGCTCAGCACAGATGCCCAGACCTTCGATATATTGGCAAGTTGCTGATCACGACCCACAACATGAGGGAGAGTTTCCGAAAGTCCCGCACCCGAAAAGCCCGGTAAGTCTTCGACATTGGTATCGCTGCGAATGAATATTCCGTAGTCAGGGTCATTGCCAAATTCCCTGGCCATGTATTCGAGAATTTGCTGACGGGATTGAGTGTCCAGCTGCAGGTGGCTGATTGCTTCCCTTAGGCGCGTGAGTTCGACATGCAATCGGTCCTCAGGCAGGCGACCTTCGCGATGGGCTTGGTAGCTTGCAACCAACTGCTCGCGTAACGAGGGTGAGCCTGTTTCCATGTGAGCACTGAAAAGGCCGAAAGGGAGCGCCAGAGCCGGCGCGACTTTGCCCGGGAACAGCCGGTGTAATTCCCCCAGGTTAGCTGCCTTGGGGCCAACCGTGCGGCCGGAGAGCTTGCGCCTGAGCTTCGCAAGGGGAATCGGATCGCGCCACTCAAGGTTGGGTTCCGGCACTTCGAGGCTACCCGGCTCAATAACGCTCTGATTCTCGGAAATCATGGCCAGGCTCATCGCCGAAAGGTTTTCGACTGGCTCCAGGACGATGGATCCGGCACTGTCCACGGCCAGTACAACCTCCTTGCCGTTCAACGCTTCGACATTGGCAAACATGGCAGCGCTGACCGAGACGTTTGGAATACCGAGATTTCGGGCCAGTAACTGCAAATGTGAAAGCAGGTTGCCTTCACCCCCGGTGAGGATTCCTGCAACCGGTGCCAGTTCAGCGACCGTCTGCGGCAAAACGACTATTTCGGAGCGAGCGGGCTGGACCCCCGCTGCCAGTTCGGCTTCTCGAAGTACCCGCAACCGCCCACGGGCAAGACCGGGGTTAAGCGCCATCAGCGCAGGTGCCGGACGGCCAGCCACGCTGCGATGCACACCCGCCGCCAGCTGAGCGTCAAACGCCAGAAAACGCGTCGCCTGGGCCAGCGCCAGCACGGGAGAACCTCGCAGCATGTCGTCAACAAAACCGAATGCGCGCTCGTCCAGGGCCGCATAACGCGTCAACGGCTCGGCAAAGACATAGCGCACAGTCGTCACAGGCCAGCCCACTGCACGATTGAGTGTGCGGCTGGTCTCGAGATATTCTGCAGTGCTGACGGACTCCTGATCCTCAACCCGCAGGAGCTGACGTATCGTGTAGTCGGCCTCAGTCTTGGAGAGCATGCCGCTGCCATAACTTGCATCCACCAGGTCCCTGCAAAATTTCAACAGCGTGAAGCGGTGCAGGTCTGTGCTGTCAAGGGCTGAGCGAACCGCAATTTGCAATTCCGCTTCAAGATCATCAAACAGGTCGAACAATCGCAATCTCAGGTCAGCCTCGATGTCAGACTCTATTTTCAGTCGCAAGAGACGCAGTACTTTGGCAATCGATGCGACGCGGTCTCGTGCTGTCAGCGACTCGTTGCTTTTCAGGTGCGGGGCAATTTCTTTGGTGGCGTCGTTGCGCTCCAGCAGTTTCTGCGCTTCGCGCAAGCGTTTGCTGCGACCTCGCTCGCCGTAAAGATCATCTAAAGCGTCCGCCAGGGCCATGGCCTGGCGGACCCCTGCGGAGTTGCCAGTATCGCCATCTCTACTGGCTGCCCAGCCCCTGATCTTCGCTGCTGTCCGGGCCGTGGGGCTGGTATGTACTTCGATCCGCAAACGTTCAAATTCGGTGTTTGCTTCTGCGATGTCCTGAGCGGAGCGTCGAATGGATCGCGTCAGGTCTTCGCCACCCTGATGCGGCACTACTCGCACCGTTTCGCGGGCAAGCAGAAAATTGTCGATCAGCCAGGACCGTTCACTGAGCATTCTGATGAGCAACGCACGTCCGGCCGCTTCCTCGTCCTCCACCTGAACCCGGCCGCGATAGTGGCGGGCCTGCTTGAGCACCCACCCGTCTGCCACTTCCGTCAGGTAGCTCTCCAGGGCGAGTTCGCGGAGGCGCCTGTGCCTCTGTCCGGAATCCCAGAATTCCTCCCAGGGCAGGGCGGCAAAAATGGTACCGACATGGTAGCCAAGAGTGCTTAGTCGTGTTCGCTGTGGGGAATATTCCGCGTGCTGGCGCCCGCCCCCGTGAGGGACGCAGGCATAAGGTTGCGGAGGCAACACCGTGCCGTCTTTGCAATACCAGCGAATGCGCGAATAAGGCCCTTTCGGATTGTCCGCCATTTGCCGAACAATGGTGCGGGCCTCTTCGAGTACGCTTTCAGCAGGCGGCTTGAGCGGATCAACGGTAGCGCCCAGGGCGTGAGTGGCAATTGCTGTCTGAATCAGCAAAACCCATCCGAGTTTTCTTATGATGTTATCTTGTACGGTACGTAGCGCTGTGATCAAATTTCGCCCCTCCCGGGCAGTGGACTCGATGTAATGCCCAGAGTTCAATTGCTACTCCTGGAAATTACGAACGCGATTTATACCTTACGAAATGGCATCTCTGGATAATAACCTGCAATCAGAACGCCTGGGACCCCTGGAGCGGATACTGAGCCTGTTCACCAAGGTGCGTGCCCGGGAAGGCACGACCAGCCTTTTGCTGCTGCTGAATATTTTTCTGATCCTTGCAGCATATTACCTGGTGAAACCAGTACGGGAGGGCTGGCTTGCAGTTTCCGTGATCCAGGGCTTTTCCAAAGTCGAGGTGAAAGCCATCTCGGCGTTCGGTCAGACGATATTGCTGCTGGCAATTCTGCCGTTTTATGCGCGTATCGCAGCGCGCTGGTCGCGGCGCCAGCTGGTCACCCGCAGCGGTGTGTTTTTCGGGACGCTGATGCTGTTTTTCTGGTTGCTGCATCCCGGGTTCATTTTTGCTCGCGTGCCTTATTCCGGAATTCTGTTTTACCTGTTCGTCGGTATTTTCAATGTAACCCTGGTTGCCCAGTTCTGGGCATTTGCTGCCGACATCTATGGCGAGGAGCGCGGCAAGCGCCTGTTCCCGCTGGTGGCAATTGGTGCGGCAGCGGGTGCCGTTTTTGGATCGCTTCTGGGTGAGCGTTTGATCCGGC
>JBFGOQ010000107.1:0-4387 GCA_041565075.1 Gammaproteobacteria bacterium | reverse complement strand
CGCGAGCCGGGCGACGAGGTCGGCGTTATGCGTGCCACCACCGCAAAGCAGCACCCGTTCGAACCTCTGCGCCTGATCGTCGATGGCCGCAGCAATGCTGCGGGCCGTGAGTTCGGCGAGGGTGGCTTGCAGGTCGGCACCTTCCGCGTCAGTTTTGCATTGCTTCCGGTGCGCCGTGAGCCACCGCAAATTAAAATACTCGGGGCCCGTACTTTTGGGTGGGGAGGCAATGAAATAGGGATCCGACAGCATTTGGCTAAGCAGCGACTCCGACGCCCGGCCGCTGGCAGCCCATCCGCCATCGCGGTCAAATGCTTCGCCCCGACAGGCAGCAATATTCTGGTCCAGGAGCACATTGCCGGGGCCCGTATCAAAGCCGCTTACCGTGCCGTCGGATGCCAGCACGGTGAGATTGGCGATGCCGCCTATATTGACCACGACACGGTTTGCCGAAGTGCTGCCGAAAGCCGCTTTGTGAAATGCGGGCACCAGCGGCGCACCCTGGCCACCCAGGGCCATGTCACGGCGTCGAAAATCTGCGACCGTCGTAATGCCCGTCCTGGCGGCAATCAGGTTGGGATCGCCGATCTGCAAGCTGAAGGGCGATTCCAGTGCCGGCCTGTGCCTGACAGTCTGCCCGTGGCAGCCGATTGCGCGCACATCGTCAGCCGCAATGCCGGCCTCGGCGATCAGTTGGATGGCTGCGTCGGCGAAAGCCTGGCCGAGCACGTGATCGAGTTGTCCCAGGTCCTCCAGACGGGTCGTTGTCGCGCTGGCCATTTCGACGATCCGCCGGCGCAGGTCGGGCGGATAGGTCAGCGACACTGAGTGCACAAGAGTCGGGCCGCCATCGGCCATGTCGAGCAACGCCGCGTCGATACCGTCGGCACTGGTGCCGGACATCAGACCCATGTACAAATCGGTCAAGGCTGCCAACCGGGCTCAGCCGGCCTTGGCGGCGAGGCGCGTTTGATTGACCAGGTCGAGTTGTGCGAGCAGCGGTGATGCCTTGGTAATGAAGTCTTCACGGAAGGATCTGGGTACCGGTTTTGCCTTGGGCAAGCTGACGGTGCGCGGGTTACGGTGTGCACCGTTGATGCGATATTCATAGTGCAGGTGGGCAGCGGTCGCGGTTCCGGTCCTGCCCACGTAGCCGATTATCTGTCCCTGCTTGACCCGGGTGCCGACCCGCGGCTTGGCAAACCGGGACATATGCGCATAAAGGGTCGTGATATTGCCGCCGTGCTGCAGAATCACCGCGTTGCCATACCCACCCTTGCGTCCGCGGAACACCACTTTGCCGTCACCGGCTGCCCGGATCGGGGTGCCGGTAGGTGCCGCATAATCCACGCCCTTGTGGGCGCGAACTTTTTTGTAAACCGGATGCAGGCGTCGTGGGTTGAATCGCGAACTCACGCGGGTGAAGTCCACAGGCGCCCGCAGAAAGGCCTTGCGCATGTTGTGGCCATCGGGCGTGTAATAACCGACATCGCCATTGGGGTCCTCATAGCGGATTGCGCGAAATGTCTTTTTCTCATTGACGAATTCAGCGGCGAGGATCTCTCCGTCGCGCAGGAATTCACCGTCTTGCCAGATTTCCTGATAGATAACCGTGAACGAATCGCCGGTGCGAATATCCAGAACGAAGTCAATATCCCAGGCGAAGATGCCGGCAAGGTTCATGGTCAGTTGTTCAGACATGCCGGCATTCAATGCAGCCATGAACAGCGACGACTCGATTTGCGCACGCGCATGGCGAACGCGCGTCTCAACAGGCAGGGATACGAATTCGGCAATGAAAGTGTCTTTGTCACGGGCGAACTTCAGCTCCAGAATCTCGGATAATGGTCTGCGCAATTCGAGAATGCGGCCCTGCTCATGGCGCACGTGGATCAGGTCGCCCGGGCGCAGCATTGCGAGGTTCTTGCTCGCTTCTTTCAAGGTGAGGATACGGGCAAGGTCTGCGCGATCGAGCTTGTTACGGGAAAACAGTGCGTCGAGCGAATCGCCGCTTGCAACGCGCAGAATGAGCGCAGTACCAGGCCGGGCATCATCAGACGCCATGCTGGCGTCAAGGGCTTCGGGCAATGCCGCGCCGGCATCCGGCAGCGGTAACTCGCGTACCAGGGCGGTGGCTGCAAGGTTGGCCTGTGCGCCAGGATTGGCCGCCCCCGCACGCAAGCCGGTATAAAGGCCGAGAAGTGCAACCGGGAGTACGACGCCCGCCAGAAACCATACCAGGTGCCGGCTGCCCGCAGGCGTGGCTTCAGGCTGTGGCTTATAATCGTGGCGCAATTGGCTGTTTCTTCTGGCCATCGATTTATTTTTGCGGAATTTCGCGGCCTTTGCCAGCGTGGTGACCCTTGCGTGCCCCGCGTCACCCACGGGGAATGAAGCCTGGAACATGAAAGAGCTTGACCGACAATTAGCGGAAATCGAGCGCGGCAGCGACGAAATTCTGGTCGAATCCGAGCTGCGCGAGCGTCTCGCCGGGGGCAAGCCGCTGCGTATCAAGGCGGGTTTCGATCCCACCGCACCCGACCTGCATCTCGGGCATACGGTGCTGATCAACAAGATGCGTCAGTTTCAGGACCTCGGCCATCACGTCATTTTCCTGATCGGCGACTTTACCGGGATGATCGGTGACCCCAGTGGCAAGAGCGCCACCCGGCCACCCTTGTCGCCGGCGGAGATCGAGGAAAACGCCCGCACCTACGAAGAGCAGATCTTCAAAATTCTTGACCCCGAGAAAACCGAGATAAATTTCAATTCCAGGTGGATGGGGAAAATGTCGTCGGCCGATCTCATATCGCTGGCGGCCAAGCATACCGTCGCGCGAATGCTCGAGAGAGACGACTTCCAAACACGTTTTCGCAACAATCAGCCTATTGCCATCCACGAATTTCTCTATCCGCTGGTGCAAGGCTACGACTCGGTCGCTTTGCGCGCCGACGTCGAACTCGGTGGCACTGACCAGAAGTTCAATCTGCTGGTGGGCCGCCAGATGCAGCAGGCATACGGGCAGGCGCCCCAGATCGTTATCACGATGCCCTTGCTGGAAGGACTGGATGGCGTGCAGAAAATGTCCAAGTCCCTGGGTAACTACGTTGGCATCAGCGAGTCGCCGGGCGAAATGTTTGGCAAGCTGATGTCGGTATCCGACGATCTTATGTGGCGATATTTCGAGCTGCTGAGTTTCAAGACCCTGGATCAGGTTGCTGCGCTCAAACAGCGCGTGGCAGAGGGCGGCAATCCCAGAGACGTGAAGTTCGAGCTCGCCCTGGAACTGGTCGGGCGTTTCCACACCAGGGCGGCTGCCGAGGCAGCGCGCGATGAATTCGTCGCGCGATTTCAAAAAGGGGCCATGCCTGCGGACATGCCGGAGGTCGAGCTCAGGGCCGCGGACGGGGTGCTCGGGCTGGCCCAGGCGCTCAAAGGCGCGGACCTCACCCGCAGCACCACGGAGGCCTTGCGGATGATTGGCCAGGGCGCCGTGCGCATTGACGGTGAAAGGGTCACCGACAAAGGCCGCGAGATTCGCAAGGGCAGTACCGCCGTGTTCCAGGTTGGCAAGCGCCGATTTGCGAGGATTACAGTGGTTTGAGCAGCCACCGGACCGACCCCGGTCCGAGCCGCCGCTGTTCCTGAACCGGTATTAAGCGGAAGGCTGTTGACCCCTCGGCCGCGCCCCCTATAATGCGCCTCCCCTGCCCCCTGAGGGCGGTGGAAGCCAGGCCGGCGGGCGACATGCCTGAAAGGCTCGGGAGTTGACCCCGGATGAGACTCGGGTATACTTCCTCGGCTGCCTGGCCCACGGCCGGGTTTTTGCGCTCTTTAACAACTGAATCAGGTAATTTGTGTGGGTGCTCGTGTTTGGATTTGCGGTCGCAAATCTAAGGCGAGCATCTCAAGTCAATCGTTTGGATTGTGCTTGGGGTCTGCTCTCCGACTCAAAGCTTTATAGCTTTAAACTGAAGAGTTTGATCCTGGCTCAGATTGAACGCTGGCGGCATGCCTAACACATGCAAGTCGAACGGTAACAGGTCGCTGTGATCCCTTCGGGGTGAACTTGACGCTGACGAGTGGCGGACGGGTGAGTAATACTTAGGAATCTGCCCATGTAGTGGGGGACAACTCGGGGAAACTCGAGCTAATACCGCATACGCCCTACGGGGGAAAGCGGGGGATCTTCGGACCTCGCGCTATTGGATGAGCCTAAGTCGGATTAGCTTGTTGGTGAGGTAAAAGCTCACCAAGGCGACGATCCGTAGCTGGTCTGAGAGGATGATCAGCCACACTGGGACTGAGACACGGCCCAGACTCCTACGGGAGGCAGCAGTGGGGAATATTGGACAATGGGGGCAACCCTGATCCAGCCATGCCGCGT
>JBFGOQ010000106.1:0-4392 GCA_041565075.1 Gammaproteobacteria bacterium | reverse complement strand
GTTCTCCGGTGCGCTGATGGCGCTGTCCTTTGCCGTCATGTGGGTCGTGTCGATGTGGCAGATGTGGTTTTACAAGATTCCTGACTGGGTAGCCCAGCGAGAATCGAGCGGCCAACGACGTATCGACTGATCAGGCGGTACCCCTGCAGAGCGCCCCGAAATGGCGGCGGCGTGAGACGTAAGAAATTTTCCGGTTGAACAAGCATTCGCGGTAAGCAACTGTGCTTAGGCAATTCTACCTATTGTGAGAGTACGTCCCGATCCTATGATGGATACAGGTTAATGAGGGGGAGGGCTGCGCTAGAAGGAGCCTGACAAATGCACAAATTACTCGCGGTTGTCGGACTGGCCGGTCTAATGGTCCTCAGTGGTCCGGTACTGGGCGACGTCTCCCAGCACATGCCGGGCTGCGTCGGTTGTCACGGAGCGGACGGTGTCACCAGCCCGATGCCCGACGTCCCCATCATCGCGGGAATTGACGCGGGGGTGCAGGAGGATGCGTTGTACGCCTATAGGGATGGCGGACGCAAATGCTGGCCGCCAGGCGTAATGTGCCAGGTCTCGGCCGCGCTGAGCGATGACGATATCGTCGAGCTGGCGGCACACTTCGCGGCGCTGCCTTTCAAGCCGGCCGGGGAAAAATTCGATGCCGCTCTGGCCGCCGAGGGCAAGAAAATTCACGACAGAGATTGCGGGATATGCCATGGCATGGACGGTCAGGATAAACCCGAGGCGAGTATCCTGCGCGGCCAGAAGATCGCTTATCTGCGCGCCGTCATGAATGAATACGCTGCGGGCAGGCGGGACCAGCCGCCGCCGATGGAGGCGACCATCAGCGCGCTGACGCCTGAGCAGACCGAAGCATTACTGAATTACTACGCCAGCTACCGCGGCGCGCCTTAAGCAGGCGTCGCCGCCGGCGCTGTCACTTTTGTAACTGCCTGGATGTCGACTCACTCAATGTCCGCCAATCCGAAATCCCTGGCAAGGGTGGTCGGTGGACTGCTGATTCTGTCGGCGCTGCAGGGCCTGCTGGCAAGTGTGGCAGTGGCACAGGAAAATCGCCCGGCCAATGCGACTTGCCTGGCCTGCCACAGGATCGAGACTCTCTCTGCTACGCTGCCCAACGGTGACACGCGCCAGCTGTATGTGTCACCGGAAGACTTCGCAGCGAGCGTGCATGGCAGTCGCTCCTGTGTGGAGTGTCACAAGGACATCACAGAGATTCCTCACCGCCAGGGAGTGGAGAGGAGGGTCGGTTGCGTGCAGTGTCACGAGGATTTGTGGCAGGCGGCCCAGGACCAGGGCCGCACTCAAGAACTGGCAAGACTGGGCGAGGTTGTGGCGCAGATCGAAAGTTATATGAGCTCGATTCACGCGCGGCCTAACAGGGAAGACCAGTCAAGGACCAATGCAACCTGTTACAACTGTCATAACGCTCACTATATCTCTCCAATCAATACCGAACTCGGCGCGGAGTCTCGGCTGGAGATTCCCGATATCTGTGGGCAGTGCCATACCGACATAAAGGACATATACCTCACGTCGATTCACGGGCAGGAAGTTACGGTAAACGGTAACGCGAATGCCGCCGTCTGCATCGACTGCCATACCACCCATGACATCGAATCTCCGAGGGATCCGGATACCAGGCTGGCAATCACGCAGAATTGCGGCAACTGCCATACCGAAGAATTAGAAACGTATCTCGGTACGTATCACGGCCAGGTCAGTACTCTCGGCTTTACCTATACGGCGAAATGCTACGAGTGTCACGGTCATCACCAAATCAAGCTTGTGGAAGACGAAGCGTCGATCATGCACGTGAACAACCGCCTCGAGACCTGTTCGACCTGTCACGTGGGTGCAACGAAGGGGTTCGTATCATTCCAGCCGCATGGGAACACGCATGATTTCGAACGATATCCACAAATGTGGATTGCTTCGAAATTCATGATCGGTCTGTTGGCAAGTGTGTTCATATTCTTCTGGACACACTCCGCGCTGTGGTTCTATCGGGAGTATCAGGACCGCAAGCAAGGAAAAAACACGTTGCATGTCCAGGTGAACGCGCTGCCCCATGGAGAAAACCGATACGTCAGGCGCTTCAGCGGGATGTGGCGCTTGGCGCACCTCGTCGGCGCACTCTCGATCATGCTGCTGGTGTTGACGGGCACGGCGGTCCTCTATGCCGACAGCTTCTGGGCGCCCGCAATTATTGCGATGCTTGGCGGACCGTATTCGGCGGCCATCCTGCACCGGGTCGGCGCAGTGGGCTTCATGATCATATTCTTTGGGCATCTCATCTATTTTGCGTTCACCATCGGTCGGGAGTGGCGAACATTCAAGTGGTTCGGCCCGGATTCCCTGATACCGAACTGGCAGGATTTCAGGGATATCGCGGGGATGTTTCGGTGGTTCGTCGGCAAAGCACCGCGTCCGCGATTCGATCGCTGGACTTACTATGAGAAGTTCGACTACTGGGCGCCATTCTGGGGCATGTTTATTATCGGCGTCAGTGGTGTAATGCTGTGGTTCCCTGCGGTGACAGCTTCGGTATTTCCGGGTTGGATCTTCAACGTGGCAACGATCGTACATGGTGAAGAGGCATTCCTGGCTGCGGTCTTTCTGTTCACGGTACATTACTTCAATTGCCACTTCAGGCCGGAAAAGTTTCCCCAGGACATCGTCATGTTCACCGGTGTTGTGCCGTTGGAGGAGTTCAGGCGGGAGCACCCGCTGGAGTACGAACGTCTACTGGAAGAAGGCCGGCTCGAGCAGTATCTTGTGGATGCTCCGTCAGCACCGATGACGCGTTACTCCAAGATTCTGGGCGGGATTTTGATTATCATCGGCTTGGTCCTGCTGGTTCTCGTTCTCTCCGGTTTCATGGGGCACGTGTTTTAACCATTGAGGCAGCTATGCGATACCTTCTCTCAAGCATATTTATTCTGGCGTTGGTGGTCGGTTGTGCGGAAAGATCTCGGCCACCAGCCGAACCGGCGGCTGATCTCGTTGCCGGCAAATCACTCGCAGAGATCAACTGCGCGGGATGCCACGATTTACAGGGCCGAGGTGCCGCACCGGGTATTCCGCATCTGGCGGCACAACAGGAAGAGTATCTGCTCGACTCACTGCGTGCTTACAGAGAGGGCAGACGGTTTCATGCCGCACTGCAGGACATGACGGCACACATGAGTGCTGCGGAGATCCGAAACGTAGCCGCCTTTTATGCGAACCTGCCACCAGTCGAGGACGCGTCTGGCGCAATGGCTCAGGTAAGTCCGGCATCGCCATACGAGCAAGGCGAGGCTGCGGCCCAGGCTTGCGCCGCATGTCATGGCGCAGATGGCAACAGCCAGATTCCCGGCACGCCGAGCCTGGCCGGACAGCAGCCGCTTTACTTTGCCTCTGCCGTGCGGGGTTATCTGACCGGCTTGCGTGACACTCCTGAGATGGAGCACAGTCTGCGCAATCTGAGCAAGATCGATGTGGAAAACCTGGCGCTGTATTACGCGTCCCAGACCCCGGCGATGCGCGAGACACCGGCGGTTGGAGATCCGCGGACGGGCGAGCCGCTGAGCGCACAATGCGGCGGCTGTCATGGTGCTCACGGCGTCAGCCATGACGCTGCGACACCGACTCTCGCAGGCCAGGATGCACAATACCTGGTAAACGCAACCAGGGCTTACCGGGATCACACCCGTCACCACGATGTCATGCTGGCCGACAGCAGCGACGAGGAAATCCAACACATCGCCGCATTTTACGCAGTGCAGGAATCGCGAGCGGCAGAGGACGGGCGGACGAGCGCGCAGGAACTGATCGAAAGATGCGACCGTTGTCACGGTAGTGACATCCACAATGTCGAAATGGTGGTACCGAAAATAAATGGTCAAGACCGTGAATACCTGGCCAGGGCCCTGCGTGCGTATCGCGATGACAGGCGCGAGAGCTCGATGATGCATAAGATGACCTTGCCGTACAGTGATACGATGATCAACGCCATCTCTTCGAGTTACGCAAGTAGACCGGCGCAGTAATGCGCTCCGAAGAGTCCGCCACCGTCGAGCAAGCGCGGCGAAAAACCTTGCCCCCTCTTCTCCGCATTGCCGATAACAGCCTCACGAGTCACGGAACCTGGAAGGGATGAACGAGCAACGGATTCACCGCCTGTATTTGCATTTTCAGGAGCTGCCGATCAGTCGGCGCGTTCTCTACACGGGCACGCTGCTGGTGCTGGGGATGGGTTACCTGTTTGGCCTGATCTACGTGTATGCCTCGGACTCCGGTCGCGACGGTGTACCGGGCCTGACGGTTCGGGATATCGTCATCGCGTACAGCGGCACGACCGAGGGCACGCGTCTGGAAGCGGCGCTGCGGGGACCGATG
>JBFGOQ010000105.1:0-4658 GCA_041565075.1 Gammaproteobacteria bacterium | reverse complement strand
TTGCCACCAGAATTTCATTGAGGGCCGTGCATGGCCAGCCGCCGCCCGGCAAACAGGCATCCAGTTCAGGATAGCCTGTGGCTAAAGTCGGTGACGACGTGGCGGCATCTGCATCCAGGCGAAAAATTCGTGGATGCTCAAGCAGGCTGTCCGGGATCGGGTTCACTGCAAGGTGCGTCGCGAAATGCCGTTGCGCAGCACGCCCACCACCACGCCTTCAATGACCAGCGGTGTGCGGGTCAGATCAATACGGATGGGTGCAAAGTCGGGGTTCTCGGGCAACAGCCAGACCTGGCTGCCTTCCTGGCGGTAACGCTTGACCGTTACCTCGTCCTCCAGCCGCGCCACTACGATCTGGCTGCTGCGAATATCCGGCGTGCGATGCACGGCCACCAGGTCGCCATCAAGGATACCGGCGTCCCGCATGCTCATACCATGCACCTGCAAGAGGTAATGCGGCCGTGGGTTGAACAGCTGTGAATCCAGCTGGTAGCGCGCCTCGATATGTTCCTGGGCCAGCATGGGGCTGCCCGCGGCCACCCGGCCCACCAGGGGGATCCCGCCTGCCTCTCGCAACCGGATACCCCGGGAGGCGCCGGGGATCAGCTCGATGGCGTCCTTGCGCTGCAGCGCTCTCAAGTGCTCCTCGGCGGAGTTGGCCGACTTGAAACCCAGCGCTTTCGCGATCTCGGCACGCGTGGGCGGAATTTCGTTTTCTTCTATAAATTCTTGAATAAACTCAAGAATCTGTGACTGGCGCGGTGTCAGATGGGCCATGATCCGGGGTCCTGTACAAATAGCCAAGGGTACTGTGATTATATACAGGATTGGGTTTCACGCAAGCCGGTTTTCATTGCGACCCGGCAACGCCCGTGTTATATCGACCCCACGGACACCAGGATCGGGACCGGCGGGTCCCGCATAACAAAGACAAGCCGAACCGATGCCAGGACACCGCAGCGCCACCGCGCTCACACCAATACATAGCAACAGCACCCGGAACTCGCCGCATGCCTGCCGCGCCTGACCCGCATGGCCTCGCGACCCTGGCGCTGACCGCCTTCGCGTTCTTTCTTTTCACCCGCGACCGTGTGCCGCTGGAGACATCCAGCCTGCTGATCCTGATCGCACTCGTGCTGGGTTTTCAGCTATTCCCCTACGAAGCCGCCGACGGCCGCTTGTCACCCGCGATGTTCTTCCAGGGCTTCGGCCACGAGGCATTGATCGCTATCTGCGCCCTCATGATCATCGGCAAGGGGATAGAGGCCACCGGTGCCCTGCGCCCGCTGGCCATGCTGATGGCACGCCGCTGGTCCTACATGCCCAAGGTCTCGTTCCTGCTGGTGCTCATCAGCACCGCGGTGCTGAGTGCGTTCCTCAACAACACGCCCATCGTGGTGATTTTGCTGCCCGTGTTGATCAGCGTTGCCATCAAGAACCAGTTTTCCGCCTCGAGAATCCTGATGCCCATGGGATTTGCCACGCTGCTCGGTGGCATGGCGACCACCATCGGCACTTCCACCAACCTGCTTGTCGTTGCGATTGCCGCCGACCTGGGCATGCGTCGCCTGGAGATGTTTGATTTCGCCCTGCCCGTCATGATCGCCGGCAGTGCCGGCATTATTTACCTGTGGCTGATCGCGCCCCGAATGCTGCCAGCCAGGGACGCGCTGCTGTCAGACACCTCGCCGCGAATTTTCGATGCCGTGCTGCACATCATTGAAGGCGGTTTTTCCGACGGCAAGATGCTCAGCGAAGTTCTGGCGCGCACCGATAACAAGATGACCATCAAGCGCATTGGCCGCGGCAACACCTTGTCGGTTACGCGTCTGCCTTCGGTCACCCTGCGCGCCGACGACCGCTTGTTTGTCAGTGATACCAGTGACAACCTGAAGGAATACGAGCAACTTATTGGCGCGAGTCTGCACAACGTCTCCGACGAGGACAATCCGGTGTCCGAGGATCGACCGCTGGAACCTGGCGAACAGCAGCTTGCGGAAGTGGTGGTCACCGGTGGCTCCATTCTGGAGAACTGGACTCTCAAGCGCGCGCGTTTTGCCGAGCGTTACCAGGCACTGATTCTCGCGATCCACCGCGCCAAGAAACCGATCACCGAAGCAGGCGGCGATCTCGGTGACGTGACGCTGCAGGCGGGCGACGTATTGCTTATGCAGGCGAGCCGTGACCGCATCGAGGAAATGAAACGCAGCGGCCGCATGCTCGTGCTCGACGGCACCGTGCGCCTGCCGCATACGCACAAAGCCCCCACGGCGCTGGCCATTATGTTTGTCGTGGTTTTCCTGGCAGCTTCGGGCATCCTGCCCATCTCGGTGAGCGCCCTGGCGGGCGTGGGTCTGATGCTGGTCACGCGCTGTATCAGCTGGTCGGATGCCGCCAGCGCACTCAGCGTCCCGGTAATATTGATTATCGTGGTAAGCCTCGCGCTGGGTAATGCCCTGCTGATTACCGGCGGCATCGAATACGCCGCACAGGTGTTCGTGGCACTGATTGGCAATCTGCCACCGATGGTTATTCTAAGCGGCCTGATACTGATGCTGTCGGCTATCACCAACGTGGTCTCCAACAATGCCGCCGCGGTTATCGGCACACCAATTGCCTTTAGTGTCTCTCAGCAGTTGGGACTGCATCCCGAACCATTCGTGCTGGCAGTCTTGTTCGGCACCAACATGAGCTATGCAACGCCCATCGGTTACCAGACCAATCTGCTTATATTTGGCGCGGGCGGTTATCGCTTTGTGGACTTCATGAAGGTGGGCATTCCACTGACTCTGATAATGTGGATTGCCTTTTCGCTGGTTCTGCCGATATTTTATCCGCTGAACGCCTAAGCCGCCATTACCAGCACGCCATTGTTAACCTGCGTGCGCAAGTCAACCAACTCCCCCGCCACAGCAAAAAATACCGACACAATTTCGGGATCAAAGTGGCTACCGGAATTTTCCCTGATCATCTTGTAAGCCTCGGCATCTTCAAAGGCCTTGCGATAACAGCGGTCCATGGTCAGCGCATCGAAATAATCAACCAGTGCGACGATTCGTGCCGACAGCGGAATGGCGCTACCCGCCAAGCCGTGGGGATACCCGCTGCCATCGAATTTTTCATGGTGGTATAGCGCCACTTCGGCCGCTAGTTCGAAAAGAGGAATGTCCGATCCGCCCAGAATATCTGCGCCGAATCGCGGATGCTGTCGCATGATGTGCCATTCATCATCAGTGAGCTTACCCGGCTTTTTCAAAATTGCGTCCGGCACGCCGATTTTACCGACGTCATGCATGGGCGCAGCCAACTCCAGCAATGTGCACCAGTCGGCAGCACATCCCATCGCGCGGGCAAGATGTGCGGACAAAACACCAATACGCGTAATGTGCTCGCTCGTATCGCCGTCCTTGAAGGCCGCGGCACGAGTCAATCGAGACAGTGCTGCAAGATGCGCTGCCTCAAGGTCCCGCATGCTGCGCGTCAGTTGCGCCACCGACGCGCTGAGATCCGAGCCGTAAAGCGCCAACTGCTGGTGCAGTGCCAGGTTCTCGTTCTTAAGCTCAATTAATTTCTCCTCAAGCATGCCTGCGTACCTCCCCTCCCTGGCTGCCAGCCATCAGCACTTTTTCCACAGTCTGCATGAGCGCCAACGGGCTGAAAGGCTTGACGATATAGGCGTCGGCGCCGCATTGCCTGCCCAGCTCACGGTCCTGCTCCTGACCGCGCGCGGTCAGCATTACTATCTTGGTCTGGTTCAGCACGGGGTGCGATCGCAGAAATTTGCAAACATCAAAACCATTCATTTTGCCTGGCATCATGACATCCAGGATTACCATGTCCGGCGCAAATTTTTCGGCCTGGTCAATCGCAGCCTGACCGTTTTCGGCCTCGGCAAATTCGTAGGCGCCGTGTGCCAAAGTCATGGTCACCAGCTTGCGCAGTTCACCGCGGTCGTCAACGATAAGAATCTTTGTATTCATTTCCTCTGCTCTGTTAATTGATTGCTGTCTTGTTCCGAAGATACCGGCAAAAGCATGCTCACCGATGTGCCTTTGCCGTACTCGCTTTCTACAAAAATATCGCCGCCGTGCAACTCGATTATTTCCTTTACAAGGCACATGCCCAGACCGGTACCGGGAATGTTTCCGGAGATATCGGCGCGGTAAAAGCGCTCGAATACCTTTTCGAGCTGATCAGGTGTCATGCCAATGCCCTGGTCAGTGATCACGATGGTGACGTAGGTACGACCGGCTACCTCCTGGGAAAATGTGCGCAGCGTGATATCGCCCCCATCGGGCGAATATTTGTAGGCATTGGCCAATACGTTAGTCAGTGCCTGCTCGATCTTGTCCCTGTCAATCAGCACAGCTGGCAGCTTCCTGCGAAAGGTGGATTTCACGGGCCGATTGTCGCCCGGAATCATCAAGGACTTGACGGTATGCCGAATGATCGGCTCGACTTCTTGCAAGGCGAATTCAAAGTCCTTCCCGGCGCGCGCCTCAATGCGAGCGAGATCAAGGAGTTCGTTCAGCATGTTGATGAGACGCTTGGACTGGTTATGTATGGTCTCGACTATTTCATGGCTGGTTTCCTTGTCATAGTCACGCATTAACAGCAGTTCCGAGAAACCGTAAACGCTCGCCATGGGTGTACGCAGC
>JBFGOQ010000104.1:0-4832 GCA_041565075.1 Gammaproteobacteria bacterium | reverse complement strand
TTTCTAATTCTAGATGAGTAGAAGCTACACTCCACCCCAGGGGCTGCGTGGACAATGCCGTTGAGACAGGCTGATAAGCTCTGCATGCTCATCACGCGTAATGTGTTCGGTGCCGCCCGGACAATTAATCAAACGCCTAGCCCGTGCGAAAAATAATATCCCGCATCAATCACACGACGCGGCCATTGTTCAGAGAAAGCAGCTGCAGAAACTCCCGGCGGGTCTTCGGACCGAAAGTTCTGAAGTGGGGGTCCGGCCGATCCTGGTAAGCGAATCGGTTTCTGGTGATTTTGTCACCAGCGGCGCGCTTTCGCATTTCGTCAATGGATATCCCGTAGGGTCGCATGGCGTTTAGCCCGAAAATTTTTGCCCGGATTGCGGGCGTTATCTCCGGATAGCCGTATTTTTCCCTCAGAACTTCGGGAATCTGGAATGCGCGAAACGCCAGAATCTGATCCTGCGGTGAGCCGTACCAGACCGAGTCGGTGCCCCACAGGATGTTGTCTTCACCCAGGTGTACAAGCAACTTGCCGATAAGATGCGCAGCCGATTCGGGGTCTCGCAGCGAGAGAAATCGCCAGGTCGAGCCGAGCTCCGCATAAATATTACTGCCCTTGCCAAGACCGTTGGTTTTGAGTGAGGTAATGAGTTGATCGGCACCGTCCTCGCGAGCCGGATCATAGGGCCCCTCAGCGACGCCCGGGACCCAGCCGGAGTGATAGATCAGAAAATTCACATCCGCAAAGCGTCTGGCGATTGCACCAATATCGCGACATGTGGAATGCTCATAGGAATCTTTGCCGAAAGGAATGCCTTTGTGAATACAGATATTATTGACATTCAGATCGCGGGCCTTCTCAACGAACGCGATGCCGATATCGTCGTCCATGTAAAATCCTCTGCGCTCCGGGCCCCATTGCGTATATGTCTTCCACGCCGAAACACCGAAACCCGCAAGGCGCTCCATGTCTTCCAGGTCACCCGGCTGGTTTGGATTGACGCGCCCATGAATCAGCAGCCGGTGGGTGCCTTCCATTTCATCAATGATCCTGCGCGTGGCATCGGCCTCTTCGATGGTCAATGGTTCCGATTCGCGACTGGAGGGAACGAAGGACAACACCATCATGTCGGTGTCTGAATCGAGGAATACATCCTTAATGAATGAATCTGCACCGAGGCACGAAATATATTCACGATCCAGGATTTCACTGGCGCCTGCGCAGGCGGCCTTTTTTGCCAAGTGTCCGCCCGGGCGCAGATAATGGCCCTGCACGTCGAAAATGAACTCTCGCTTGTCGAGGGCAGCCCCGGCAGCCTTGGGATCCATTGGCGCTTCGTCGGGAAGAGAGAAAAACAGGGGCTTGCCCGCAGCCGCATGCGCCATGTTGAGCGTAGCAAGGGTCGAGGCCGCTCCGCACAGCGAGACCATGAAATCACGACGAGTGACGCTGGTTTTTTTCGCGTGTGCGGTAGCCTGCTCGAGCGCAAGCTTTCGAATTCTTACTTCAGCCTGGGTGAGTGGCCTGGGCGGGAACTCGCCGTTGGACGTTGCATCGAGCTTGATCGGGAGGCGCAGGCCTTCGGGGTCATGGCGCTGGGTCATAACAGGCTCCTCGGCTGATTTAATCGCGAGTCTACTCGTAGTTTAGACGCTTACTCGCCCCCGTTCTTGTCAGGGCGCGAGACCCGCTTCGACGCCTGCCATCCAGCGTGCGCCAGAATTACAAGGCACGGCACTGATTCAAGCGGTAACCAGGCGGGCACTCATTTATAAGTGCCAGAGGCAATACATGGTGTCACTCCCAAACCCAGCGCGATGTGTTTGCCGTGGAAAATTTGGTATCAAATTCGCCCCGAAGCAGGGCAGGCCTTTCTGTAACGACTATACTGTCGCCCTAACCCATAACGATTGCGCTGCTCTGATGGTGAAGAAATGAAAGCAACTCTATCCCTTATCTCAATGGTATTTCTGTTGTTCGCATGCTCACAACCCTCGATGGATGAGGACGGCGAGGGCGAGCAGCACGAAGCCGGCAGTTGGCAAGTCGACTTTTTCGACGATTTCGACAGTTTCGAAGCCGGCAACTGGCAGGATCAAATGCTGTGGGTGAATAATGAAGATCAATGCTATGTGCCAAATGGCATGTTTAATACCAGAGAGGTCAGCGATGGCACACTGAAGTTACGCGTTGTTGACCTCGGGGAGAAGCGCCCCTGTGACAACCTTGATAAGACCGGCAAGGTGCATCCCGACACCCAATATGTAGCCGGTCGCATCGCTTCCAAAAACCTCAAGGAGTTCGTCAAAGGCAAGTGGACAGCGCGGCTGAAGGTCGAGAACAGTGGTCAGGCAGGCATGTTCCCGGCATGGTGGTTACTTGGTGCGCGCAATAACGAACCACCGGTGCAAGAGCCGGACGAAAATATATGCTGGCCAATGACCGGCTCAGGAGAAATAGATATCTTCGAGCATCACTCCGACGGGGGGCCGGACCATTACGCTGCCAGGGCGATCAAGAGCCTTGGGTACTGTGGTGGTGGTGATTGGCAGGCGCTGATGTTGGTGCAGGAAGCCACTCTCGGTGAATTTCATGAATATTCCGTGGAATGGTCCGGCAGTGACCTGATCTTTCGCCTGGATGATGCCGTGATTTATCTCAGCGAGGGTCAGGGCGATCAATTCCCGGAGCCGCTGTTTGCCATACTTAATTTTGCCAAAATCAACGATTCTCCGATGACCGCCGACTGGGTCATGGAGGTGGACTGGGTTAAGCACGAATACCGCAAGTGATTCCTGGCTCATGTGCGGTGGTGAAAAGTAATCAGGGCCCGTGCCCAGGCTTAAGTTTCACATTTCAGCTTGCAATACCGTTATAGGTGGCGGTAGGAGCATATCAATTAATGGGCAGGCGAGGCGGCCGGTTGACGCTGTATCATTGCTTGCGCTCAATCAGTCCCCGACTGCTGCAGTGCTTTGTCAGGCAGCATCTGGCCCATGACCTCGGCTTCAATTTCAGCCAGCAAATTATTCATGGTTGCGGTCGCAGGCGGATCCTTTCGCGCGGCGTAAATGGAAACCCTGTATAGGTTCCCCTCAAATGGGTTCCTCATGAGAATCAGCGAGTCTGGTCGCCACATTGCGAGTATGAATCTTGGTTCGCTCGGCCGGACTCGACGGGCTGCCATATCATAACCGTAGGCGGCGGCAAATCCGGACAGAGTTGACTCTATTTCCTGTTCAGTATTCGCAGAAAATTTCAGTCGAATACTCGCTGATGACTTGGTTTCATATCGATCATAGTCGACGAGATCTGTTTGGCAGCCAGCGAGCAAAATCAGTAAGGACAGCGCAAAGTATTTATTATCACTGGAACGCATCAAATAATGCCTGAATATAAATAGAGGGCCGAAACCAAAATGCCTGCGGTACTGTGCATTAGCACAGCCATCCGAAATCCCGCTCCTTGGTTCGCTCGGGCAGCAATTAAAAAACGCCAACCTGACATCGCTCAAAGCAACATCCCTGCGATCGTCGCGGTCAGCCAACTTGCCAGGGCACCGCCAAACATGGCCTTCAAGCCGACCTTGGCCAGGTCGCCTTTGCGATGGGGTGCCAGCGCGCTGATACCGCCGATCTGGATGCCTATGGAAGAGAAGTTGGCGAAACCACACAGGGCATAGGTGCTGATAATAATGGCACGTTCGCTTAACTGCTCGCTCTGGATGTAGCTGCCGAGCGTTCCGAATGACACAAACTCGTTAAGCGAGAGCTTGATGCCAAGCAGGTTGCCGACCTTGGCCGCGTCTTCCCAGGGCACGCCGATCAAAAAGGCCAGCGGGCGGAGCAGGGTGCCAAACAGCGTTTGCAATGAGCCTGGAATGATGCCGACGTATTCCTGGGCGATGGGTGACATGCCGCTGGTGTCATACTTGTAGACCTCGCCGCCAAGAAGCTTGCCGTCGATCATACGGTCGAGAAAATTCAGCCCGACGTCAATCACGGCGATCAGGGCAATGAAACCCAGCAACATGGCGCCGACGTTGACGGCGAGTTTCAAGCCATCGGTGATGCCGTTGGACGCGGCCTCGATGGCATTGCCCCCCACCTCGATTTCGGGTAGTTCGACATCGCCGGCCGTTTGGCTGTGCTCGAGCTCGGGATAAATGATTTTGCCGATCACGAGCGCGGCGGGTGCCGACATCACGGTGGCGGCGATCAGGTGGCCCGCGGGCACACCCATGGCGATGTAGCCGGCCAGCACGCCACCAGCAATCGTGGCAAAGCCTCCGACCATGATGGTCAAGAGCTCCGACTTGGTCATGCCGTCCAGGAACGGGCGTATCAGCAAAGGCGCTTCGGTTTGTCCTACGAACACATTGGCCGAGCACGAAAGCGTCTCGGCGCCCGAGGTGCCAATGGTCCAGCGCATGAAATGGCTGAAGGCCTGGACGACTTTTTGAATAATGCCGAGGTAATACAGCACGCCCATGAAGCCCCCGAAGAACACGATCGTGGGCAAGACCACAAAGGCAAACTGAAAACCAAAGCCGGGCCAGCCGCCGTCTTCACCGGGGAAGTAATGCTGTTGATCAGCAAGATTGCCGAATAAAAAGCGTGCGCCGTAATCGGACAGGCTGAGGAAATAGGCCACTTTTTCGCTCAATCCCTGAAAAATAACCTGCCCGTGCAGATTGTTATTGAAAAGATAAGCAATGCCGCCGGCAATAAAAAGCACGCCCAGCACCGCACCTGCTTCCTGCATCAGTTTGAAGCGGGCGTTGACGATCATTGCAACGACAAACAGGGCCAGCAGCCAGGCCAGCACAACACC
>JBFGOQ010000103.1:0-4873 GCA_041565075.1 Gammaproteobacteria bacterium | reverse complement strand
CTGGTCAAATGCCTTGACCTCACCACCGTGCTTCTCCGCCATGCACTTCGTCAGCGCCGCCGTCAGCGTCGTCTTACCATGATCCACGTGACCAATCGTGCCCACGTTTACATGCGGTTTTGTTCTTTCAAATTTTTCTTTTGACATGACCGTTTCCTCAGTTCCAGTCCTTCTAATTCAACACAGTGGTGTAAAAAATCTCGTCTATCCCGTCGCTACTCAGCCGTGTCAATCTGAACAACCTGCACATGGCGCCGGCTTTCAAACTTCTCTTTAGACATGACCGTTTCCTCAATCCCAGTCGTTTTTGTTCAGTACCGTGGTGTTAAAAACCTTGCCTATCCCGTCACACATCAGACGTCACTGGTCTGTTGACCGTTTGCTTGCCGCAATTTTTTTCGGCAGCATCTGAGCTGCAACCCGTCAAGTTTTTACGTGCTGCAACTTTTCAATTCATACTGGTACGTGGAGCCCACACCCGGATTTGAACCGGGGACCTCTTCCTTACCAAGGAAGTGCTCTACCCCTGAGCTATGTGGGCGTTGTGACTACCTCTTTAGCTCTCAACTCAATCGGGCGAAAACTGGAGCGGGTGATGGGGATCGAACCCACATCATCAGCTTGGAAGGCTGAGGTTCTACCATTGAACTACACCCGCCGCGCTTGCAGTCGATTCCCATGACTCCAGGCTTCAACACTTTCCCTGGTTGTCTTCCGTTTTGGTGGAGGGGGCAGGATTCGAACCTGCGAAGGCAGAGCCAACAGATTTACAGTCTGTCCCCGTTGACCGCTTGGGTACCCCTCCGCGCAATCAAGCCGGCTATTGTGCTTGTGCAGTATGGAGGTGTCAACCGCTCGGAATATCAGGAAAAATTACTCCCGCCGACCAGGCACCGCTTGCCCAAAATCGCCCCTCCGGGACAAACAACCGGGCCGCAGATTACCTGCGGCCCGGCGGGAGCGGATATTACGCCTATCGGCAGGAGATTTGAACTGCAATCGGCAGTTTATCGGGCGCCCAGCAGTGCTTCGACGCTCAGCACGGCATCGAAGCCGGCCGCGTCGATCCCGGAGCCGTGCTCCCGGTAAGATAAGTCCCCGATATTCATAAGGTTTAGCTTCACACGCCAGGTTGGGCTCACTTGCAAGCCGAGGCGCAAATTGGCAGTGACCCAGCCCGGCGTGCCCGCCGGGTTGATGCGGGGATCACGGATATCCCGCGCGCTCAGGCGCTCCTGGCCGCGGGCAAACATGACAAAGGGCTCGACGGTGAGGGTATCGGATGCGCGCCAGACCAGGCCGAGCCGCCCGTTGGTGGGAGGAATCCGGTCGGCGGCGGCGGTGCTGCCATCGGGCGAGCGCTCTTCCCCCCAGGTCGAGGTCAGGGTGCCGAATCCTTCGATGCGTTCGCCAAAATAGTGAAAACCGGCCTCCAGACCATGCAGTGCTACTTCGTTGAGGTTTTCGCTGCGCACCACGTCGCGGCCCTCGTCAGTGGTATCGCCGGTGGCGACAGAGACGATTTTGTCGCGATAACGGGCGCGCCACACAAACAGCTCGGCATTGAAACCGTCCCGGGCCATCTTTATACCCAGGTCGGTGGTGATGACGCTCTCGGGGCTCAGGTCGGGATTGGCAGTATTGAAACGATTGCCCGGTCGCGGCCCGAGCGTGCCGAGATCAAAGATATTGGGCGGCCTGAAACCCCGGCCGGCGTTCGCGACCAGGTTCACGCCGGGCGAGATCTCGTAGTTAAACCCCACGTTGCCGGTCAGGTCATCGACTTCGATATCGGCACCCACGCCCCGATCCGCCGTCGGCAGCACCGTGTCGAAACTGCTGTAGCGGGCGCCAAAATTGATGTCCAGGCGATCGCTGGCCTGGTACTGGTCGGTGACATAAACGGCCAGGCTGTCCATGCTCGAACCATCGGGAAAACGGCTGCTCACGCTGCGCGTGGCGCCGGTATCGATGTCCGTCGCCGTGCGGGCGCTGTCGACATCGTCCGCATAACGTTCTAAGCCGTAGACCAGCTCATGCCCGCCCCCCAGCATGGTCGAGCCTTTGACAGTAAAACCAAGCAGGCCGCTGCGATTGCGTTCGCGGCGTTCCTCGCGGCTGCCGCTGTCCCGGGTGCGCCGGTCATCGTTGATCTCCTGCCAGGCCAGATTAAATTCCAGCGCATCAACAAACCCGATGGCGTCAGCCACCCGGTACTTGCCATGCAGGAACAATCGGTCGTTGGGTTCGAAGCTGAATACCTCCGAAGCCGGCTCGGTTTGCCCGAAACCGGCAACCAGTTCGTCATGTCGGGGGCTTCTGGGCTGCTCGAGATATTGCAGGGAAAAACTGAATTCGTGGTCGTCAACGGGCGTGGCCAGCAGCGCAAGATTGGCGGCCCGGGAACGCCAGGCCGAATGGGGCAAAGTGCGGCCGTCACCGGCGCGGCGGTTGCCGACGTCCTGGTAGGTAATGCCACCGCCCATGCCGAAACCTTCATGGCCTGCGGCAAACTCGGCGCGCGTGAGGCTCGCGTCGTGGGCACTCGAATAGCGCCCTAGCAGGCGCCCGCGTTTGGTCCAGCCGGCACTGTCGAAACGCGGCATGGCGCTAAGTACCTGGACAACACCGCCCATGGCATCGCTGCCATATAAGGAAGATGCCGGTCCACGCAGCACCTCCGCGCGCGCCAGCATCTGCCCGTCCACCAGCGCCAGGTATTGGCTGGGTGCGTTGCGAAAAAACGCGTTGTTAAGACGCATACCGTCCACCAGGTGCAGGACCTCGGAGCCCTTGAGACCCCGCAGGAATACGGCGGCCTGCCCTGGCGTCGTCTGCTGGACCCAGGCACCGGTCTGGCCCTTGAGCGCATCCGGTGCCACTTGCGGGGCCGCTGCATCCAGCTGCTCAACGCTCACCACCGTGACGCCACCGGATACCTCGCGCACAGTCCTGGCCTGGCGCGTCGCCGTGACCTGTACTTCCTCCATGCCGCCGCGCCCCTCGCTGCCGGGCGCTGCGGATTCCTGGGCAAACCCGGGCGCCATGCAACAAGCGAGCGACGCGAGGACGATCCAGGTACTGGAAGAATTCAGGTTCATATGACTGTTTGCATTAATTAATCGATCGGCGAGCGCCCATCGACATGGGTGCAGATTGCACCAGACCCCGTTGACCCCCATGGCTATTATCTCAAGGCCGGATTCGCCGGTACATGGGCAGAAACCCCCAGGACTGCGAGGGATATCACCCCACTGCTGGCGAGCCGGCAGCGCAGGACCTCACGATTGCAGGAAGTACGTATATACGCCCGGCGAATTAGCCCCTATCTAAAGTATATGGGTGTCGCGTCCCCGGCCCGTGCCCGTGCCCGGGGAGAAGGGGTTCGCAGACATACCATGACACTCGGGCGGCAGGCGTTTCACTTGCCTGCTGCGCGAGGAAGAGGAGCCGATCATGAGCACATGGTATCTGGAAATCAGTATTGCACTCATGATGCTGGCGATAACTGTCGCCATGGTCGTGGCATTCCAGGGTTACCTGCGAATGGGGACGGCCCGGCGCTTGATCCGGATGCTGGCGCGCGTTGGCCTGAATTCCACGGCAATGGTGAACCAGGACCCGGCATCGAAGGCGACGGTAGAAGAAATCTGGCAGCGGTGTCGCAAGTGTCAGCTAGAGGGCCATTGTGAGCAGTGGCTGAAAGGAGAAGTGCGCGGCGACAATTCATTTTGTCCGAACGCAACGACTTTTCGCCTGATGACACATTCCTAGCGACACCGACTGTCAGTCACGGAACATCTTCGCCAGGCTGAAATAAGCCCGGCGGAGATGTTTTGTTGTGTGGTTTGGCCCGGGCGGAAACTCTTCGGTGATCAGTTACGCCAGGTACAGTTGCACCATCAGGATTGTATCCATGACGCCGTGGGCAACGATGTTGACCCACAGGTTCCGTTGAACCCGCACATAGGCATACGCCAGCACGAATCCCATAAAGCCGGTCTGCACAACACCGGCAATACCCCAGTCATAATGAATCAGTGCAAACACAACTGTGCTGATGGCAATGGCAATGTTCCAGCCAGTCTTGCTACTGCCAAAGAATTCCGCGCAGCGTGTCATCAGATAGCCACGAAACAATACCTCTTCGCCAAACGAAGACACGATGTACACGGCGACCAGGGCCAATACCAGCATGCCGGGGTTGCCCTGCAGATAATCGTAACTTTGAAAATCCGCACCCTCCGGAATGCCCACTATGTTCGCCATGACTACCGCAGCAATCGCAAAAGCAAGTGCGGCGCAAACGAAAACGATTGCCGACTGGCGAAGCGTTACACCGACCCGGCGCCATCCGGCAAATACAAAGCTCACCCCCAGGTGAGACCAGTTTGTGCCTTGCATGCGCAAGGCTGCGTATACGGTTAGCAGCATGACAATATACGCAACCCAGATGACTGCCTGGCGAGCCAGCGGATTGTCGCCGGCCCAGGACTCCGCGAACAGGAGAACCAACACCGCGGGCAGTGATACAAGCAGCATCTCGAGCGCCCTTTTCGAGTTCGTCACTGCTCTCCCCCTTCAATCTCGGTTCTGATGCCGGCGTGCCGTACGATAAGGTAGCAGATTTATTTTTCGAGAAAGACGTTTCCGAAAAATAAATCTGACACCTTTTTCGCCTTTTTCCCAGGCGAATCTATAATTATCCATACAAAATCCGGTAAAGAGAAAAAAGTCACCCTCTGCCGTATGGAGAGCAGCCAAGTGAAAGTCGGGATTGAAGCACCCGCCAGCGTGGAAATCGTGCGCTCGGAACTGGAGGCGGAGAAGATATGTCCGGATTCCTTTTAATCCTGCTCGCCTCATTGGCCGG
>JBFGOQ010000102.1:0-4973 GCA_041565075.1 Gammaproteobacteria bacterium | reverse complement strand
CTCGCTTGGTGACTGCCTTGTCCCACTCGCGCTCCACTGCTGCCAACGCCTTATCGATGCCCGATGCCTTGCGCAGGTAGTCCCGCGCCTTGCGCAGATCATCACGAATCGGCTTTAGTTGTGCCCGGTATTCGTCTGCCTCTTTCTTGGCGCGATCGAGCATCGGTTCCAGCTTCCTGATTCGCTGCCGGATCTGGCGACGCGCATTTGCCGTCGAGGTATTGGCAAGCCGCTCTGTGTCCTTCATGAGTTGCTTGCGATTCTTCTGAATTCGTAAATTGGCCTGCTTGAGCTGACGCGTCAGCTTGCCAGCCTCACGGGTTAGTGCCTTGGCAGTGCGATTGGCGGTCTGTATAAACTGCTTGCGGGCTTGCCGGAAACTCTGCTCGGCTTTCTTGACTTGCTTGGGCACGGTTATCTCCCATACTTCGTTGTGATACTTACCGCAGAAAGTATAGTCGTAATTTTCAGGCAGTGGCAGTCAGTGTTTACCGAAGCCCGCAGGGCGTAAGCTCTATAATGTCACGCCGCATGACCAGGCATGTGAAGTTGGAACAATCGCTGCTGGAGATTCTGAACGAAGGCCTGAGAGTGCATCGGGAGGGCCGGCTTGACGACGCTGAGAAGTCCTATCTCAAGGTACTGGATCGCGACCCGCGAAATTTTGACGCGCTCAACCTGCTGGGCATGCTCAAACAGCAACGGGGCCTGCTCGGTGAAGCACGCCGCTGGTTCGAGGGCGCGCTCGAAGCCAGGCCCGCAAGTGTAGCTGCCCTGAACAATCTTGCTGCCACCCTGCTTGCGCTCGGTGACGGCGAAGCCGCTGCCAACAAAGCGCTCGCTGCCCTGGCACTCGAGCCGGATGACCCCGTCGCCAGTTATCAACTCGGCAGCGCCTGGCAAGTCCTCGGCGATACAGAAAAGGCCGCGCTGGCGCTGGAAAAAGCCCTGGCGCTGAAACCAGACTTTCCAGACGCGCTGAGCATGCTGGGAATTGTGCGTCATCGGCAGGGCCGATTTCCCGAGGCGGTTAAGTGCCTTAACGAGGCTTTGCGCCAGCGCCCCGGGCACCCTGACTATCTCAACAACCTGGGTTTCGTTCTGCTGGCATCACGCCGGCCGGCGCAGGCATTGCCCTTCTTGCAGCAGGCCGTTGCCGGACAGGCAAACTTCGGTGAAGCGCTGGTCAACCTGGGCCGGGCATTGCATCAGTTGGGGCGCGACGACGAAGCCATCGAGGTGTTTACAAAAGCCGGCGAAATTGATCGCAAGGTCGCGGCCATACCGGTCAACCTGGGGATTTCCCTGCATGCCCTGGGCCGCAGCGATGACGCGGAGCAAGCGTATAAACGGGCACTCGAACTTGCGCCCGACAACGCCCTGGCGCTGGCCAATCTTGCGACCCTCTATGAAAGCACCAACCGGCTGGAGGCGGCGGAGAAAACTGCGCGGCGCGGCCTGGCACTCGTCCCCGAAGACCCCTTTCTCAACCTCGTCATGGCGAAATGCGAACGCCGGGCGGGCGATCTGGCGGTGGCCTGCCAGCGTCTGCAAGACCTGATCGAATCCAGCGATGATAAAAAATGGCACCAGGCGCTCGCCTATGAGCTGGCGCGCAGCGAGGATCGCGCCGGCCACCCCGACAAGGCGATGGCCGCCGCCAGGAACGCAAACAACCTCGCCCTCGATCACTGGCGCAGCCTTGGAGAGTCCGACAATTCTTACAACCAGATGGTAAAAGCATTCGCCGAGCACACGGCCGGCGGCTGGATAGAAGGCTGGCGCCCGCTAAGCCCCGGCCAAGGTGACCGCCTGGCGCCGGTTTTCCTGGTGGGCTTCCCACGCTCGGGGACGACTCTGCTGGATACCATCATCGGCAGCCATCCGGACTACCTCGTGCTCGAGGAGAAACCCGCCCTGGAACGCATACGCCTGCAACTGGAGCACGCGCCCGGTGGATTTTTCGCGGCGGTGTCGGCACTCGACGAAGAGGGCCGCTCTGCACTGGTGGACAGCTATTGGCGTGACGCCGAGAACATGTTGGGGGAAGCTATTGGTCAACGGCGTCTGCTTGACAAGCTGCCGCTTAATATCGTCCTGTTGCCGCTGATCGCAAGGCTGTTCCCGGATGCGCGTATTATCGTGATGCTGCGGCATCCTGCCGATGCATGCCTGAGCTGTTTTTTCCAGGAATTCGACTACCTGCGCGCCACCGCAATGACTAATTTTTTCACCATGCAAGACACCGTGCGTTTTTATGATGACGTGATGCGACTCTGGCAAGGATACGAAACCAGGTTGCCACTCGCTGTTTTCAAGCTCCGCTATGAAGACCTCGTTGAGGACATAGAATGCGAGACACGCAGGCTGTTCGAGTTCCTGGACAGCCCCTTCAATCCTGTGGTTCTTGAATTCCACAGCCAATCGGCGGCCCGGCGGACCATTGACACCCCCAGCTATCACCAGGTCAGCCAGCCGCTCTACTCCAGCTCAGTTTATCGCTGGCGCAGATATGCCAAACAGCTCCGCCCCTGGCTTGAGCAACTGCTCGGCTGGGCAGACATACATGCATATCAAAGATCTGCGCTTGCCATCGAAGACGAGGGCAGCAATGCCTGAAGACCAGGAAAAGGCGTACAACTGGGACCTTTACTGGGCACACGGTTTTCTGACCTCATGTGCCAACGCGTTTCCCGGCAACTACGAGGGGCGCATACGTGAGCTGTGGGAAGATTTCTTTGCCCGGCTGCCGGCCGGTGCGCGCATTCTGGATGTTGCTACTGGCAACGGCGCCATTGCTTTGCTCGCCGCCGAATATTCACTGGCCAATGATGCCCGGTTCGAAACACACGGCATTGACAGTGCACGCATTGATCCTGCATCGGCCTGGACCGGTGAACCCGAGGTCCTGGCCGCGGTGAATTTCCATGGACAAACGCCGGCGGAACAAACCGGTTGTCCCGACGCCCATTTTCAAGCCGTCACCGGCCAGTACGCACTGGAATACACCGATATCGGCCCAACGCTAGCCGAACTCGCGCGGGTAATGGCGCCGGGAGCCAGTGGCCGTTTTCTTTTGCACCACCCGGACTCGATAGTCATTCAGACCAGCGTCAGAGAACGCGCACATGGCCAGCTGCTGTTTGAAGAGGCGCTGCTGTTCGACAAAGCAGAGCGATTGTTGCAGTGCATCATCGCCGCCGAGGAGCGGGGAGAAAAATCTCTCCTCGCTGATGATGCCGATGCCCAGGCTGCCCGCGCCAGCCTCAACGAAGCGGCTGCGGCGGTTTCGGCGGCGATCCAGGCCAGCGACGTGCCGGACTTGCTGAGCGCAGCACTGGGGCACGTCCGCACGGCATTTGAGACCCGCGCGTCACAGGGTGCGGAGCCGACCCTGGCGCGCCTGGCCCGCGGCCGGGCTGAGATCCAGGGCAACCTGGCACGACTCGATGACCTGCTGAGCGCCGTTGTCAGCCCAGATAAAATGGCCGGAATACAATCGCTTATGTCTGGTCTTGGGTTGCAGCCCGGCGCCCCGGAAAAAGTCACCTACCCATACCAGGGACACGAGTTCCTGATGGGCTGGGTATTGGATTTTGAGCGCCCGGAATGACCAGACATTGTTGTTGTGATTTTGCAACGACTACCGCCCAAACAGCCCGGACTCCACCCGTGTTGCGCTCAAACAACAGATTCTCGGGGCTGCTCAATTTCTCTTGATTTACCGGGTTATACGGGCCTGCAATTACAGGGCGGGAATCAAAAAGCGGGCCCCAAAGCCACGTGTAATTTTCTTACCACAAACTGTCTATTTTGTTGCTTTTTGTGCTAGTCTGCGTCTACCGCGGGTATGCAACCCGGGGCCCGCCTGCAAAAAAACGGGTTGGGCCTGATCGTCGAACACGGTAAGGAAGGCATGCTTTCCACGTGACGCGATCACGGAATAGACCTAAAACGACCATTACCTCTACCTAGGCGAGGATTTTCATGAAAAAACACAACCTTCTTCGGAACGCGGTGCACTTTGCGCTGACCGCCGGAGTTGCAACTTCATTTGGCGCGACCGCTTTTGCGGCCGACGAAGACGTTGCAGAACAGGACAAGATCACGGTAACCGGCTCGCGAATTCAGCGAGTCGATATCGAGGGTCCTGCGCCTGTCACGGTCATCAGTCGCGAAGACATCGATGCTTCCGGTGATATCTCCGTAGCAGAAGTGCTGCGTGGATCCACCATGAACTCATTCGGTTCATTCAAGCCCTCCTCGGGTAGCTCGGCCCAGTCCCAGGCTGTTGTCAGCCTGCGTGGACTCGGTGCAGGGCGCACCCTGGTGCTGCTTGACGGCCGTCGAATCGCGAGTGCCCCGGCATTCTCCGGTTTCGGCCAGAACCTCAACACCCTGCCGCTCGCTGCCGTGGATCGTATCGAGATCCTGCGTGACAGCGCCTCGGCGGTTTACGGTTCCGACGCGATCGGTGGCGTGATCAACGTCATCCTGCGTAAGGACTTCGAAGGCCTCAACGTCCGTGCTGGCGTCGGCCGTCCCACGCGTGACGGCGGTGACGAAGCAACGGGCTCGCTGGTAGGCGGCATCTCGTCTGCACGCGGCAGCCTGCTGTTTACGCTCGAGCATGACGAACAGGGCATGATCTTCAATGGCCAGCGCGACTTCTCGAAGATTGGCGTTAGCTCCTTTGGCTTCCTGGGCAGCTACTTTGCCTATTCGGGCGCGAACAGCCTGGGTACTTACCCGGATGCGCGTTGCCCGTCGAACCGGTCATCGCCGGCCTTCGATGGCAGCTCCTTCCAGGATTCAACCGTCATCGGTACCCGCTGCCGCTTCAACTATGCGCGGACTTCCGCGAACGAAGCCAGCATTCGCAAGGACAGCCTGTTTATCAATGGCAGCTTTGAAGTCAGCGACGACGTGAACTTCTTCGCCCGGGCAACCACCTCGAAGACGTATTCATTCGG
>JBFGOQ010000101.1:0-5242 GCA_041565075.1 Gammaproteobacteria bacterium | reverse complement strand
TTAAGCTTTTCATAAATATAATATTTTTTTAGCTAACACCTTCGATAAAATAACATTCTGACTGATGGGTGGTGGAATTGCGCGCTGTGGCGCAGGCGCAACGGTAGACGCGGTCTGGCACTCAATTTAGAGTCAGGCCAAATAACAACAAGGCGTTCTAGCCTTATCACCGCGAGCATCAAACTGACACCTGGGGGTCACCATGTTTGAGATAAATAGCCGGTCTTCTCTCCACTTATCCCGTTTCGCCTATGCGGTCGTCTCGCTTATTGCCGCAATGGGCTTCTCGGTAGCGCCCGCGCTTGCTGCTGAGGACAGCGACGAGTCGCAACGAGGGGAGCGGCGAATCGAGGAAGTCATCACCACCGGTACCCAGATCAAGGGTGCGTCCATCTCCGAGGCATTGCCCGTCTCAGTAATTTCTGCAGAGGAAATCGAGATTCTCGGTATTGATTCCGGAGACGAACTGCTGGATCTCATCCCGGAGAATGGTCAGAACTTTTTTAACGAGGCCGAGAATATCAGCGGCGGCGTTAACTCCGCGCGTGGTGATGTAGGTGCCTTCAACCTGCGCAGCATGGGCACCGGCAACACGCTGGTATTGCTCAACGGCCGGCGCATGGTCAATCTCGCCAGCTACCAGACGGAGGAAATCGGCGGCAGCTTCGTGCCGGTTAACACGGTCAATAGCAACGAGATTCCGGTTTTCGGCGTTGAGCAGTTACAGGTGCTGCGTGATGGTGCGTCGGCGATTTACGGCGCGGATGCGGTGGCCGGCGTTGTGAACACGGTGCTGAAGAAGGACTTCGAAGGTCTGACAGTGCGCGGCAAATACAGCGCCTATGACAATGTGTCCCGTGACGATCAGCAAGTCTCGGTTGAATGGGGCAAGTACTTCAATGATGGCAAGACCAACGTCGGCGTGTTCCTGAACCACTACCGCCGCGATCGCGTGCGCGCGGACGAGGATCCCAGGTGGGCCGACAGCGATTTCCGCCGGAGAGTGCCCGCCGGTTCGCCCTGGGAAGGGGATACTCGTTTTCGCAATAACAGTGCCAATTCTCTATATGGGCAGTACGATATTGTTGGCAGTTTCAGCAGCACCAATCTCCGAACGGGTCCCGACTATGTGGATAGCCGCGGCGAATTCGAAACTTATCCCATAGGTGGAGATTCGCGTTGCGATATCACCACTGGCGATCCCGAGGATGGCTGGGATTTAGGATACGGAACCTGCGCGCGCGAGGACGGTAATGGTACGTTCCGCTATAACCTGAACGAATTTCGAGATCTGAATTCGGATCTGGAGCGCACCACCGCGTTCCTGTTCATGAATCACGACATGGGCGATGGCATGGAGAGCTTTACCGAATTGTCGGTTTATGATTCCAAGACCAACCTGCGCCGCCATCCATCAGCGCCATTCAGCTCGGTCAAGTTACGCGTTGGTCCGGAGAACTACTGGAATCCGTTCGGCCCCGTCGGATCACCAAATCGTGTGCCATTCCTGACCGGTGCGGACGGCGGGCTGACGCTCGAGATTGATAATTACCGATTCGCCCAATTGCCACGCGTGATAGACAACGACGGGCGTACCTATAGATTGCTGCAAGGCTTCAGAGGTTCCGCCGGCAATCTGGACTGGGAAACCGCGGTGCTTTATTCCAAGGCCGAGAAGAACGAGGTTACCCATAATCGTGTATCAAACTTGTTGGCGGCGGAGGCCCTGTTTGATTCGACACCTGATGCCTATAACCCTTTCAGCGGTGGCGTTGACGACAACATAGAGCGCATCCTGATCGACGTCAGGCGGGATGGCACCACAACCTTGAAATCTTTTGATTTCAAAGTCTCCAATAATAATGTTTACGAAATGCCGGCAGGTGATGTTGGCTTGCTGGTGGGTTTCGAATGGCGCGAAGAGGACTTTGTGGATGATCGCGACCCACGGCTGGATGGCACGATTATTTTCACCGACTATCAGGGTGACACGTATCCGCTGGTCTCGGATGTGGTGAATTCCAGCCCGACCCCGGACAATGCCGGCGAGCGCAACGTCATTTCGATGTTCAGCGAGTTGCAAGTCCCGGTATTTGAAAATTTCGATGTGCAGTTGGCTTTGCGCTATGAAGACTTCTCGGACGTGGGCCGGACCACCGTGCCCAAGATTGCTTTCGGCTGGCGGCCCATGGAGCAGTTGCTGGTGCGCGGCTCGTGGTCGGAAGCATTCAGGGCGCCAAACCTGGTGACCATCAACGAGCAGATTGTGGCCCGTTCCAATACCCGTACCGACTTTGCGTGCCTGTACGCGGCCGAGAACGGTGGCGATCCGGACCAGGACACGGTCGATTGCGTGAATTCCACCCAGCGTGTGGCGCAGGGAAGCCAGGACCTGGTGGCCGAGGAGTCCGACAATTACTCGGTCGGCATTGTGCTCGAGCCGATTGAAAACCTGACGCTCACACTGGACTTCTGGTCCATCGAAAAAGACGGTTCCATTGGCTTGTTCGGCGAAGAAAACCACACGCTGTTGGATCTGCTGGAGCGACTTGAACATGGCAACGCTGATTGTTCAACGCTGCAGGCCAACAACGCGGTGGTCAGAGCAGATCAGGACGACCCCGATCAGATCGCCATTTATGACGCAGCTGGGATTTGCCCCGCGGGGGACATCAGGTTCGTGGAGGATCGCTACGCTAACCTCGATAAGCGCACCATCCGTGGCCATGATATCGGTGTTTACTACAATTTCGACACCGACTTCGGTAACTTCGATGTCCGCTATGTCGGGGCTTTTCTGGACAAGTACGAGCAGGTTGCCGGTTCCGGTACGGCTGCGTCCAGGCTGTTCGCCGCACAGGCTGCGGGCATCATTCCAGCGAGTTTCCCGATCGATGGCTTCGGTGACCTGATCCAGAGAGACGGTAACCAGGAAAGCCGTCAGAACGTCAGCGTGCGCTGGCGCAGAGACGACTGGGGCGCTTCAGTGTCGGCTTATCGAATTGGTGAGTTTTATCAGAGCAGCCTGACGCTGGATGATGGAACCCGCTACACCATTCCCTCGATGACCACGGTCAATGGTACTGTCGACAAGCGCTTCGACTTCATGGGTGGCACCACCCGCGTGCGAGTGGGCGTCAATAATATTTTTGATGAGCGAGCCCCGCTGGCAGATCGCTTCTTCGGCTTTTTCGCCGATGCGCATCGCGACCTGGGGCGCTACTATTACGTGGATATCCGCGCAACGCTCTGAGGGCGCTTAACGCTGATAACAGGGGGAGCGTCGGCTCCCCCTTTTTTTGACAGCGCACCCTGATCCGGGCAGCGAGGGCTAAGCCAATGAAGAATGTTCATGATCGATTGACAATAGCTAGCCAGATGACAAAGGCCGCAAGATACCTGGTGATCCTGGGGGTCGCCGGATGCGTGGCCACGCCCCCGGGCACTGTTCCGACGCCGGTCAGCGGCGAGATGGATGCCAGGATCGCGGCAATTAGCGAGCGTTGGGTGTTCGCCGATATGCATGCGCATCCGAGCCGTTTCCATCGGGCCAACGTGGCGCATGTCAGTGCCGAAGAGGTTGCGCTTTACCAGCGTGCCCATATGGCCATGGCGGTCGGCAATGTCAGTGCCGACGCACCTTACGGTGGACGTTATGTATTGCGCGACGGCACCGAGATCGAGCGCGGCCAGTACAAGCCGGAACCCGGCAGCGTGTACGAGTTTTCCAGGGAGCGGCTGAGCCGCCTCCAGGAGACATTTACCCAGGGCATCGCGGTGCACGCGGCCAGCCCGGAGGCGGTGCTGGCGGCCCGGGCTGCAGGAAAATTTGCGATTCTGCCGGCGCTGGAAGGTGCCGATGCGTTGGAAGGCAAGATCGAAAACCTGCATGCCTTCCATGCGCAAGGGTTGCGCTTATTGCAGCTGGTGCACTTTCGACCCAACGAGCTGGGCCATATGCAGACCTGGCCCTATTCGCCGGGCGGTCTGACCGAGTTCGGCGCCCAGGTTGTCCGCGAGGCCAACCGGCTGGGGATCATTATCGATCTCGCCCACTGCAACACCGAAACCATCGCCGACGTACTGGCATTGTCCCGGCATCCGGTCATCTTCAGTCATGGTGGCCTGCGCGCACTGCTGGAGCAGGATCGGGCACTCAGCGACGAGGAAGTGCGTGCCATCGCCGCGGGTGGCGGTGTGGTTGGAATCTGGCCTCACGGCCGTTATATCGAATCGGTGGAACGCATGGCGGATTTCATCGAGCATGTCATCACTGTTGCCGGGGCAGATCATATAGGCATCGGTTCGGATCTGCGTGGCGTATCCCGCTACAGCGCAGGCTTTACCCGCGAAGCCGAGTTCAGGGCCATCGCCCAAGAGCTGCTGCGCCGGGGCCACAGCGACGAGACGGTGGGCAAAGTTATGGGTGGCAATTTTTTCAGGGTCTGGACCGAAGTGGTGGCCAGCCCGGCGAATCGCTGATCGCGCTTCAGCTCCGACCAGATTCTGCCATGTCCTTTTCGGAACCGCGTTCCTGTAACTGCGCCTGGCCGGTGGCAATCAGTTTGTCGATCGCCGCTGCAATCCGCGAGTGATCCCAGGCTGAATTCTGCTTCAGCACATTGGACATCAGGGCAACGATGTATCGGCGCTGATTTTCCGAGCCTGCTGGCGATTCGATGATGGCAATGGAGTTCATCATGTTGCGCACGTTGCCGTGGTATTTGCGGCAAACAAATCCCTCCTCGGGCTGGCATTGATACAGTGATCCACTCTTGAAATAAGCCGCGGCGCTGTTGAGCTCCGGCGCGTAAACATAGCGGTAACGGCGCTTGGTGATGTACAGGTACTTTTTCATTTGCAGGCTCGACCATTCATCGACGAGCCGCCCCTGTTCAAGCCGGAAAAGAAAGCGCGCCAGTTCCCGGGGGCTGGCATAAGAACCACCGCCTGGCACTTTTTTCTTGGAGACCGACGTCCAGAAGCCACCTTGGCGCAGCGACTCCGTGCTGAGGCCGGCCGCAGCCAGCGGTTCAGCGATGACGGTCTGTGCCAGCGCGGTCAGGACCGCCTTGGGCGTGTGGGCGAAGAATGCCTCGCTTTCGGCGCGGCTGACCGGATAGCGGTCACCAAAATGTCGGATCAACATGGCCTCGCGCCAGACTACCGAGCCGGCGCCATTGGCGGATGGCGATATCATGTGATCCACCCATTCCGCCAGGCGAAATTCTTCATTGGGTTT
>JBFGOQ010000100.1:0-5268 GCA_041565075.1 Gammaproteobacteria bacterium | reverse complement strand
GGGCAGGTCAGCGTCACGTTCTGGTCGCTGATGCCCTTGAGTGAGTTGTCCTTGCTTAAAAACATCGTCATTGAATGTCTCTCCGTCCGGCCACGCGGACGAATCCGGAATTATTCTTGTTTAACACCACGTTAGCAGATTCGCCTGCCTCAGGCACGAGATGGGGCTTATGTAATATGAGCAGCCGCGCGGTTGCCCCGATCAGGATGATGCAGCGACAAACGGCAGTAACTCGCCCGCGTTAATCCAGGCAGCGACGGTGGCAATGTCGCCGTCCATGCGGTGATCGATACCCGTGGCGGGAACTCGCTCGCGCAGCGCCGCGTGCACCGCTTCCAGCCGCCGCGTGCTGTGCAGGGGTCTTTCCATATCAATGGCTCTTGCCGCAGCCAGTGCTTCAATAGCCAGAATCCGGGCCGTGTTGTCACAGATGCCAATCAGTTTGTGGCCCGCTGCCGGGGCCATACTGACATGATCTTCCTGACCCGCCGATGTCGTGATGCTGTCAATGCTTGCCGGGTGGGCAAATATCTTGTTTTCGGAGGCCAGCGCCGCGGCCGTCACGTGCGCCAGCATAAAGCCGGATTCCAGTCCGGGGCTGTTGGCAAGGAACATGTTGAGCTTGGGGTTGACCCCACGCATCATCAAATCGATGCGCCGCTCCGCCATGCTGGCAAGGTCCGCCAGGGCAATGGCCATAAAGTCGCTCACCATTGCCACGGGCTGAGCGTGAAAATTACCACCCGACAAAACGTCGTCTTTGAATATGAGCGGGTTATCCGACACCCCGTTTACTTCCGATTGCAATACGCCGCGTGCGTGTTCAAGGGTGTCGTAAACGGCACCCATCACCTGGGGCATGCAGCGCAGGGAGTAAGGGTCCTGCACGCGACCGCAGTCTCGATGATCGTCATGAATCTCGCTGCTGGTCAGCAGGCGTCTGAAATGCTCGGCGATATGGCGCTGGCCGCGTTGACCGCGTGCCTCGTGAATCCGTGGATCAAAAGGCGCGTAGCTCGCTGCGAGCCCGTCCACGGACAGTGCACCGATGACAACGGCGCTGGCCAGCAGGATGTCGGAGCGAAACAGGCCTTCCAGGGCAAGCGCCGTGCTGGGTTGGGTACCGTTCAAAATAGCCAGACCTTCCTTGCTTTCCAGGCGCACCGGATCCCGGCCGGCCGCACCGAGCACGGCCGGGCCTTTAAGTATCTTGCCCTTGCACAGGGCTTCACCCTCTCCAATGAGCGCCAGGCCAAGATGCGCGAGAGGCGCGAGATCACCGGACGCGCCCACCGATCCGCGGCCCGGAATCACGGGCGTGACGCCGCGGTTCAGAAAGGCAACCAGGGTTTCGACAACCTCGGGTCGAATTCCCGAGAGTCCCGCTGCCAGGCTGTTGGCCTTCAACAGCATGCTGCGCCGAACGATGTGCTCGGGCAGGGGCTCGCCAACCCCGCAGGCATGGCTGCGCACCAGGTTGTATTGCAATGCCGAGAGCTGCTCGCAATCGATAGCCTGGGTGGCCAGGGCGCCGAAACCCGTATTGATGCCGTAGCAGACTTCGCCCCGCTCCACCACCTCGCGCACGCGTTCAACCGACGCGTTCATTGCCTCGACGGACTCGGGGGCGAGTGCCACAGGGACAGGGGCGCGCTCCCACTGCCTGATCGCCTCCAGTGTAAGCGTATTGCCGTTCAGCAGCAGGGCATTGGCTGGCGTCATCGAATGACTCCCCGGTAGAAAACGGCATCGGGTGTCAGGCCGCCGAGCTGGTAGCAAAGATGCTGTGGTGAGGGCAGGTCCCAGATGCTCAAGTTGGCTATTTTACCGACTTCCAGGCTGCCAATGTCGGTTTCGCGCCCCATGGCTTTTGCGGCATTTTTTGTGACCGCCAGCAATGCCTCGTCTGCACTCAGGCCAAACAGGGTCGTGGCGAAATGCAAACAGCTAAGCAGGCTCGCAATGGGCGAAGTGCCCGGGTTGAGGTCTGTCGCCACCGCCATGGCAACCCCCGCAGAGCGCAATTTTGCCACCGGCGGTTTGCGGGTTTCCCGCAGGAAATAAAACGCTCCGGGCAGCAGCACCGCCACAGTGTCGTGCCTGGCCATGGCATTGATGTCTTCGTCAGTGATGAACTCCAGGTGGTCACAGGACAGGGCACCTAATTGGGCCGCCATCGCCGTGCCGCCCATATTGCTCAACTGGTCGGTGTGAGCGCGGAATTTAAGTCCGTGTTCACTGGCGGCCCTGGCCAGGTGCTGCAAATCCTCGATATCAAATGCTATGGATTCCACGTAGATGTCCACGGTGTCAGCAAGCCGCTCCCTGGCAATTCGCGGCAGCATCTTGTCGATGACTTCTGCCAGGTATTCCGCCTTACTGCGATCGCTGGGTATGGCGTGGGCACCGAGAAAGGTCGCCGAGATTTCCACGGGCAACTTCGCGGCCAGCGCGCTAATTGCGCGCAACAGCTTGATCTCGTTTTGCATGTCCAGGCCATAACCACTTTTGATTTCGATGCTGGTTACGCCCTCGCGCATCAGCGCTTCAAGGCGCGGCAGCGACTGCGCTATCAGCATGGCCTCGCTGGCCCTGCGCACGGCATCGACGGTATTTACAATGCCGCCCCCGGCACGTGCAATGTCTTCGTAAGACTGACCGGCCAGGCGCAGCAGGTGCTCTTGGCTGCGGTCGCCGGCAAATACCGCATGTGTATGGCAGTCTATAAATCCGGGCATGACCACCCGACCGGCCGCGTCATAAACACTCCGGGCGTCTGCGCCGAGCGATTTGCGATCTTTGCCAATTGCCCCGATACGACCATCCCGAACCGCCAGCGCGCCGGCCTCGAGCGGGCTGGCATCATTGGCCATGGGGTACAATTTTGCGTTCTCGACGATCAGGTCGTACAAGCCACACCGTCCCGGGAAAGAACCAAAAGGTGCCCTAGGGTATGCCGCGCAGCCTCGATTTTGAATACCTGCTGACCCCGAATGGGCTCGAAACTCATCGGCGCGTCGAGATTGATGATACCGGTCGGGTCGCTGGCATTAGCAAAACGCCCGGTGATCGCTTTGATGCGCATTTCGCCGTTCCCGGTATGCCCAATGCCCACAGCCATGCCTTTCAGCGCGCCATGGTCGGCCACGGCGAGGCAAAGTCAGGCAAAGATTCCTTCTGGAGCTGGCGCCAGCATATGTACGGCCTCGCCAACATCATCGGCCCGGATGATCTCTACGCCATTGCGCGCCGTGCCTATACAGACATGCTGTGCGCCGGCTTTACCAGTGTGGGCGAGTTTCATTACCTGCATCATCTTCCCGCCGGCGAGGCAAGCGATGAAATGGGTCGTGCCGTCATTGCCGCGGCCCAGGACGTGGGCATTCGCCTCGTTTTTCTGCCGGTGTATTACCGCACGGGAGGTTTCGGAGCGCAGGCGTTGCCCGAACAGCGCCGCTTCATCCACGCATCCCCCGAGACCTTTTGCGAGTTGCTGGCGCAGTTCGCAGATATACATTGCGGCATCGCACCGCATTCCCTGCGGGCCGTACCAGCGGACGAATTACAGCGCCTGGTGGAGATGGCGGAATCCGTGCTGGGTGAGAATTTTCCCATTCATATGCACATTGCCGAGCAGGATGCCGAAGTCGGACAGTGCGAGGCATTTTATAAGGCACGTCCGCTCAAAGTCCTCTCGGATTCTGTCAATCTGGATCGTCGCTGGAACCTCGTACACGCAACGCATATCAATGGAGGTGAGTGCAGTTTAATAACTGCAAGCGGCGCGCGCGTGGTGCTGTGTCCACTGACCGAGGCTTATCTCGGCGACGGCTTTTTTCCGGCACCCGATTTTCAAAAAATGGGCGGCCATTTTGCTGTGGGTTCGGACAGCAATGTACGCATTGATGCCATCGAAGAACTGCGCCTGCTGGAATACAGCCAGAGACTGAAACATCGACAACGCGCCTGTCTTGCAAATGATTCCGGCATCGGCCAGCCGCTGTGGCAGCATTGCGCAACATCGGGCGCCGCTGCTTTGGCGCTGGCCGCGGGCGAGATAAGAACAGGCAGCTACGCGGATTTTGTGACGCTTGATACCGATAGCTCGTCCTTGTCTGGTATTGCACCCGAGAACTTGCTGGACGCATGGCTGACGGCGGGAAGCCGGCAGAATATCCGGGATGTATACGTTGGCGGGGAGTGCATGGTAAGGGATGGTGAGGCGCTGAGCGAAGCAGAAGTGGGGCGTGATTACACCCATTGCATGGCCGGGTTACATGCAGTCATGAAGGCCGGGGCAAGCTAGTGGCAACGGCAAACCAGCCGCCGGTGTTTAATTTGCGCCCGCCGGAAGCCGAACCTGCGCCGGTGGTGGTGAGTATTCCACATGCCGGCATTTTCGTGCCAGAAGACATTGCGCGTGACTTCGCAGACGGTTCTATTCGTGCCTTACCCATGACCGACTGGCACCTGCAGCACCTGTATGATTTTTTGCCGTCTTTGGGGGTCACCACCCTGTATGCCAATTACAGTCGTTTCGTTGTGGATCTCAATCGCCCGCCCGATGCGACACCCCTGTATCCTGGCCGCTATGAGACGGGTCTTGTGGCGACCAGCACATTTCAAGGCGAAGCAATTTATCGCGAGCCACCGAATGCCGCAGCAATAGAACATCGCCGACAGCAATTCCACGCCCCCTATCACGAGAAGCTTTCTTATTTACTGGAAGAACACCGCAAGCAGTTCGGGCGCGTGGTGCTGATTGATGCGCACAGCATTGCTTCGCAGGCCAATCTGCTGCACGGCGCACTGCAAAGTGACGTTTACCTGGGCGACCGCGACGGCAAGTCCTGCGAAGCGCGGCTGATCGACTGCGTATGTGCGGCGTTTACACGGGCCAGGCTCAAGGTCGCAATAAACGATCCCTACAAAGGTGGCTACATCACGGCCCATTACGGTGCGCAAGCCAACACTCAGGCTCTGCAAATAGAGATGTGCCAGCGCCTCTACATGGACGAAGCCGATCCGGCGATCGCCTTAAGCCTGCCACAGTTCACCGACATGAAACGCGTACTTTACGAAGTATTTTCGACTTTGCTCGATAAGATCTGATCGTAATCAACGGGCTGAAAATACATGCCGGTTTGTGCTGCCTGCCAGCCAGGCATGAAAAGCTCGGCGGTCGGTTAAAGCGCTGGGTCACTGCCTGATCGGTGCCAGCGTCTCGCCGGTCACGAACATGCAGTCGCCGTCAAAAGGCCTGGTCGT
>JBFGOQ010000099.1:0-5516 GCA_041565075.1 Gammaproteobacteria bacterium | reverse complement strand
GTGCAGGCAGAGGAGCATCCTGGCCAGATAGCGGGCGAGAATCTGCTTGCCCACGCCCTCGGGGCCAGTCAGCAGGACGGCGTGAGGGAAACGCCCGCTCGCGGCGGAACTGGAAAATCCCGCTATGGCAGTCGCCAGCCATGGCAAACCGGGGTCACGCATCAGATGATTCAACGAGTTCCGAAATCAGGCGCTTAAGATCGAGCTGCACCTGTCCCAGATCCGCCGAGGCGTCTACAACCCGCACCCGGTGCGGATCACGCCGCGCAATGTCCAGGTAGCCGTTGCGCACACGGTCAAAAAAGTCTCTTCGCTCCTGCTCGAACCGGTCAAGCCCACCTCGTTCCCCCGCTCTTTGCATGGCCAGTTGCACGTCGGCGTCGAGCAGGATGGTCAGGTCAGGACGCAGGCCCTGCTGCAACCAGTTCTCGAGGGCTGTAATGTGACCGCGCGCGATGCCGCGTCCGGCACCCTGGTAAGCATAAGTCGCATCCGTAAAGCGGTCACACAGCACCCAGGCGCCGCTGGCAAGTGCCGGCCGAATCTTACCCGCCAGGTGTTCTGCTCGCGCTGCGAACATCAGCAGGAGTTCGGTATCGGGCGTGCAAGGAGGATGATCCGGATCGATGAGTAGCGCGCGGATTTTTTCTGCCAGTGGCGTGCCACCGGGCTCCCGCGTCAGCACCACTTGCTTGCCGGCCACCTCGAGCTGCTGGGCAATGAACTTCAGATTAGTCGATTTTCCAACGCCCTCGATGCCTTCAATGGTCACAAATTTTCCGGTCGTGGCGGCGTTCATCGCTCCTTCCTGCGTTGTCGCAAAGTATCAAGATAGCGCTTCACTGCCTGGTTATGCTCTTCCAGTGTTGCCGAAAAGTAATGACTGCCATCATCAAGACCCGTTGCCACGAAATACATGGCTTCGCCTTCCTCCGGCTGCACCGCCGCAAGTAAAGCCGCGCCACCCGGCAAGGCAATAGGCGTCGGCGGCAAGCCTGCGCGGGTGTAGGTATTGTAAGGCGTATCGGTTACCAGGTCCCTGCGGCGCAAATTGCCGTTGAATTCGGGGCCCAGGCCATAAATAACTGTAGGATCAGTCTGCAAACGCATGCCCCGCTTCAGCCGCCGTACAAAAACACCCGCGATCCGCTTGCGCTCGGACTCCAGGGCGGTTTCCTTTTCTATAACAGAAGCCAGAATCAAGGCCTCATAGGCGCTACCAAGAGGCAGATCTGCGCTGCGTTGCTCCCATGCCGCTCTCAACCTGGATTGCATCAGCTCGTATGCCTGCCGGAACAGTTCGCTGTCTGTGGTGCCCCTGGGAAAGCGATAAGTGTCTGGAAAAAACTGGCCTTCAGGATGCACGCCGGCCGCCCCGATTGCCGCCATCAAGGCCTCCGCAGAAGCGCTGTCGGCGGTAATGCGGATTGCCGCGTGGTCGCGCACGGCCTTTTGCATCTGCGCGAACGTCCAGCCCTCGACGACTGTCAGCGAATGCAGGATAACGTCTCCGGAAACAAGCTGATCCAGTAATTCGGCCGGCGTCGTTGCTTTGGCCACCAGGTACTCACCCGCGCGGATGGCGGTAGCCTTGCCGAGCAAGCGACTGTACCAATGAAAAAACTCGGGCTCATCGATTATGCCTGCCTTGTGCAACCGGACGCTGATCTGGCGCAGTCCGGAACCGGGTTCGACCTGAAAGGGCACGGCCTGGTCCAGCGAAATGGGAGTATGCATATAGCGATGAATCCAGTAGGCGGATCCTCCGATCGCTGCCAGCACGATGACGCTCAGAGAAACGAGGACCAGCAGTGCTTTTCTCACGGGCGGGCACCCTCATACAGGAGCGATTGCAAGCGCCGGGTCAATTTACCTGCAGGCAATTTCCGCTGGTCGAGCTGCACGACCGGCACGACACCCATCAGGGAATTGGTCAGAAACATTTCCTGGCACTCGTTCAAGCTGGGTGCTGCTACTTTCACGATTTTGGTAAAAATCCCGGCACGATCCGCGACGTCTATCACCTTGGCTCGCATGATGCCCGCCACCCCGCAATGATCAAGAGAAGGCGTGACCAGGCCACCATCTTGCACCAGGAATACATTACTGTGAGTCGCTTCAATGAGCGTGCCCTCAGTATCAAGCATCAGACCTTCCGCGAATTCTGACCCCGCCCTCTCCTTTGCCGCAAGCACCTGCTCAAGGCGGTTGAGGTGCTTGATGCCCGCCAAGGCCGGATTGATAGCCAGCCGAGTCTCACAGGTGTGCACGGCCACTCCTGATTTTCGCCTTGCCTCGATGCCGGCGGGCCACTCATAGCGCAACAAGGTGCGACAGGGCATGGCCTCGGGCGGCGGCGCATAACCCCGATCGCCGCTACCTCGCGTTACGATGAGCTTAACGACAGCGCGTTGTCGATTTTCGCAGAGCGCGCCGATTTCTTCCGCAATCAAAGTCGTACACGGCGCAGCGAATCCAAGACGTTTGCAACCTCTTGCAAGTCTTTGCATGTGGGCGTCGAAATTCCTGGCCACGCCCTTTAAAACAGCCATCGTCTCGAAGACGCCGTCGCCATAGTGCAGGCCACGATCACCGACATCGATACGCGATCCGGCTTCACCATTGATCATGCTTGCCATACTCATGTCCCTGCCAATGCATGGATCAGACCCTGCGCCTTGGAGCAAGTCTCGGCGAGCTCGGCCTGCGGATCGGAATCGGCAACGATGCCCGCCCCTGCACTGAAACTCACCTGGCGTCCGCGCCGCACCAGGGTGCGGATCAGAATGTTGAGGTCGAGACTACCGTCCCTATTCAGATAGCCCATGGAGCCCGTGTAGGGTCCACGCGGCGCGGCCTCCAGTTCGCCAATGATCTCCATGCAACGTACTTTTGGACAACCCGTGATGGTGCCTCCGGGAAATACTGCACTGATGGCCTGACCAGGAGTAACCGACGGCATTAGCCGGCCCTGAACATTGGAAACAATATGGTGAACGTGCGCATAGGTTTCGATCACCATCATTTCATTTACTTCGACTGAACCTGGTGTGCATATCCTGCCCAGGTCATTGCGCTCAAGATCGATGAGCATGACGTGTTCCGCGCGTTCCTTGGGGTGGCTTATCAGTTCGCGAGTCAGGGCCCGGTCGCCGGCGGCATGTGTGCCCCGGGGCCGGGTACCTGCAATCGGTCTCGTCTCCACGGTGCCGGCATCGATACGCAAAAGTCTTTCCGGCGAAGAACTGACTACCGACCAGTCATCCCATTCTGCGAGTCCGCAAAATGGCCCCGGGTTGGTGGCGCGCAAGCGCGCATAGAGCGCAGCGCCACGAATGCCAGGCGCCAGCGTGGCCTGCCAGCGCCTGGCCAGGTTGGCCTGGAAGACATCGCCGTCACGGATATACTCCTTGGCGCGCTCCACTGCCTGCAGATAACGCTCAGGTGGTTCCTCCAAAATGGCGCTGGCCAGAACATTACCCGGCGCAGCCAGTGTCTGGCAGGCCCCGACATCGGCCCTTACCACTTCCGGATCGATGCCGCTATGGTGTTCTTTTATGAACACACATTTCCCGGTCACCCGATCTCTGATCACCGCCGCTGGCACGCGCGACGCGAACGCAGTGGGCATGGCCGGGAATCTTTTGAGGCTGAGGACCGGCTCGATCTGCCCGGCAAGTTCGTAACCCAGGTAAAGAAACCAGCCCCCTTTGAAGGGCCAGTCCGATGCCGAACCATGAGGGCTCCCGCATTCACTCTGCCACCAGCCATCCAGTTGTCCGAGAAAGTCGATCGATGCTGATGCGCGGTTCTCGTCCCCTTGACCGCCTGCCAGACGCAACCACTTACCGGGAAACGCAAACAAAATATCAAAGCGGCCCTGGCGCGTGCCGTGTGCCGCACTCTCGAGCAAAAAAGGGTAACGACCTGGTCGACAGGCGTGCAAGCGCAGCAAGTCATCGAGCTGCGGCAACTCGTGAACCTCGAGTAGATATCTACTCAGCATGAGCTCGGAATCGGGCCCGCCGAGCGCCTGGCTCGCGCGCCGGCGCTGTCATTCGAAACGGCGAAAGACAAGCGTCCCGTTGGTGCCACCGAAGCCGAAGGAATTCGAAATCGCCGTCCTGACGTTTATCTGCCTGGCTTCGTTGGGCACATAATCCAGGTCGCACTCGGGATCCGGGTTCTGATAGTTGATGGTAGGTGGGATTACGCCATCGCGAATGGCCAACAAAGAAAAAACCGCCTCGACGCCACCGGCAGCACCGAGCAAATGGCCGGTCATCGACTTGGTCGAGCTGACTGCCAGCTTGCGGGCATGGTCGCCAAAGGCGCGTTTGATGGCGATCGTTTCGCCGCGGTCGCCAACCGGCGTAGATGTGCCATGAGCATTAATGTAATCCACGTCTTCGGGCGCTATGCCCGCGTCGTGCAGGGCATTTCGCATGCATTGACGCGCCCCCTCGCCGTCCTCCGGTGGGGCAGTCATGTGGAAGGCATCGCCGCTCATCCCGAAACCGGAGATTTCCGCATAAATCGTGGCTCCGCGAGCCTTGGCATACTCGAGTTCCTCGACCACCAGCACGCCTGCCCCGTCGGATAATACGAAACCGTCGCGCTCAGCGTCCCAGGGACGGCTTGCGCCTTCCGGGTCATCGTTGCGCGTCGATAAGGCGCGCGCGGCACAAAACCCGCCCATGCCCAGGGGCGTGGTCGCCATTTCCGAGCCTCCGGCGAGCATTACGTCTGCATCGCCGTACTGGATGAGGCGGGCTGCCAACCCGATGTTATGAGTAGCTGTAGTGCAAGCGGTTACCGTCGCCAGGTTTGGCCCCTTCATTCCGTACAGGATCGAAAGATTGCCGGAAATCATATTGATGATGCTGGCGGGAACAAAAAATGGCGAAATTTTTCTGGGGGTACCTGACTTTTGCAGCGTGAGTGCATTTTTTTCGATTGTTCCGATCCCGCCAATGCCTGCACCGACGGCTACACCGATCCGCTCGGCGTTGGCATCCGTGACCTCCAGACCGGCATCGGTCATGGCCTCCTGGCACGCGGCAATCCCATAATGGATGAACGGGTCCATCTTGCGGGCGTCCTTGGGTGACAGGTAATCGCTGATTTCGAAATTGCGTACCTCGCCGGCTATGCGCACCGGAAATGCGCTGGCATCAAAGTTGGTGACCGGACCGATACCGCTGCGACCGGCCGTGATATTCGACCATGCTTCGGGCACGCGGTTGCCAACCGGCGATATGATACCCAGCCCGGTAACGACAACTCTTCGCTTGGTCACGTGCTTACCTTAATCAATGATTCCACAGACAAAGATGCCGTTGCCAACACGTGGCAACGGCATTCTGCGCGACGCAGGATCAATCGTCCTGGCGATCCTTAATATAATCAATTGCGGCCTGAACAGTTGTGATCTTCTCAGCCTCTTCGTCAGGAATCTCACATTCGAATTCCTCTTCGAGCGCCATGACCAGTTCCACGGTATCCAGAGAGTCAGC
>JBFGOQ010000098.1:0-5975 GCA_041565075.1 Gammaproteobacteria bacterium | reverse complement strand
CTCAGTGTTGCCGCGGCTGGCCGCGATGTGCAAGGCATTCTGGCCTGTGGCCATGGTGCGGCGTACGCGCGCCCCGTTTTCCAACAGCAATGAGACAGTTGCGGGGTCACCACCGGCAGCGGCAAGCATCAGCGGCGTCTCTTCCCGGGGTCCGCGTTTGTTGGTTCCGGCACCGGCCTCTATGAGCAAGCGTGCGATTGCGCTGTCACCCAGGGTCGCGGCCCAATGCAGTGCCGTGAAGCCATCGCCATCGCTGTCGTCGACCCTGGCACCCGACGCGAGAATTCGCGTGACGGCAGCCGCGTCTTTTGCGCGCGCCGCGTCGATGAGAGCCGGTTCGGCAGAGGCCATGCTCGTCAGCAGGATTTGCAGCGTCAGCATCAGGCCCATCAGTGGCGCGCCACCAATGAAAGCCGCTGATCTGGTCACAGAATCACCTTGAACAGCTGGCCCGGTGATGGCTGCCCCTTGGGATACATGCCGTTTATCAGGCGCAGCTGGTCGACCGGATAATTGGGCAAGGGCGATTCCTCCGCCAGGCTCTCAAAACGGGTGTCTTCTTCAGCGCGCATCACTCTTACCTGCAGTTTGCGCGCGACCTGGTAGTCCGCCCGGTTCATGCGATCGAGGCTGAAGATCATCGCTATAAAATCTTCATCTGCGGCAACTCTGCTCAGGTCACGCTTGCCAGCACCGGAAAAGATATATGCCATGCGCTTGCGCTGGTCGAAAACCACGACGTAGCGTACGGGTTTCGGCCCGAAGGGGCTGTCGGCGCGATTGGCTATCGCAATATATGCCGGCATGCCAGCGATTGTGAGTTTGCGTCCCTCGCGCAAGTTGTCGGCACCCAACTGTCTTTTCAGCATCTTTTCCGGAGTGTCGTCGCGATATGAGAGGCCCGTAATCTGCAAAATCGCGTCATTGCCTGGAGCGATCGCCATAATACGATTACCTTCGTTATCAAGTCGCCAGCCCTCCCGGAAGCGCAATTTAATGCCCAGTTTCGGGTGAAAAAATTGCCGGCCTCTGAGGACCCCGACCTGCTCACGCTCGCCCCACTTCAGCCCGTTGATTCTCTGCAAGTACTCCTCCGAACGATGTTCTGCATCACTGCCACCGATCTTCTCCGCCGCTTTGATAACTTCCCGGTAGCGCTTGTCGTTATCCGGATGCGTCGACAACAGTCCGTGATATACGTTGGCTTTGCGGTCTTCAGCACGCGCCGCCCATATCTCGAATTTTTCTCTTTGCTTCAGTAATTCGATAGTCGCGAGCATGGCCTCGGGCGGGTATCCGGCACGCGCCATATTTCGTGCGCCGAGTTCGTCAGCCTCGAGCTCAAATTTGCGGCCGTAGCCCTTGACGAATACGCCGCCGAACGCATCGGCGGCACTGAAGACAGCCGAGTTGCCCGTGGCAACGCCTGCTGCTGCGCCCAGCACACTCGCGATCTTTGAGCGCGTTTCCAGCCTGGCCGCATGCCTTGCCGTGACATGGGCAATCTCATGGCCAAGTACGGCTGCCAGTTCCGCTTCCGAGTTGAGATGCGCGAGCATGCCGCGGGATATGTAAAGATAACCGCCAGGCATCGCAAAAGCGTTCACCGTGTCATCATCGATAACGGTAAATGTGTACTCGATATCCGGACGGTCGCTGACCTTGGCGAGCTTTTGTCCAATCTCGTTGACGTAGGCCTGCAGGCGCTTGCTGCGATAAACGCCATAGGCGCGCAGGATATTCGGGTGCTGTTCTTTGCCGATGCGCTTTTCATCCGACTCGGAGAGCATGAGCGGAGTGGCTGCCGCGGCGGATGATAAGCCGGGCGCCAGGCCGGTCACGAGTGCGGCGGCGAGCAGCCATGCAAACCTGCGGCGTCCGATTAGTGGCCTGTCGAGCATTCCTGTACCTTTTCTGCGATGGTCGGCGTGAGTGTAGACAATAGCGCGAAGCGAATTACGCCGCTAACCTGGTCGGGATGAACCAAACTTGCCGGATTGCGGTCGAAACGATGGGTGAAGTCGCTTCTATGATGCCTTGCACAAATATAATATCCGGTAAGCCATGAGGATATCCAAGACCCTAGTTTTCGCTTTGTGGGTGCTGAGCGGCAGCGCGCCCTGGCCGATTGCAGCACAGCCATTGCCCGAGGAAATCGTTCCGCTTGACGACCCCGGGACCCCGGCAGCGACGGCCCCCGAGGGCATCGGGTCGCAGGAATTGCCGGCCAGCGAAGATGCAACACCCGATGCCTCGCCAGCCGCGGCAGAAGAAGCGGCGCCGGCCGGGCAAGACCTGAGTCCTGCATTACTCGATGCCCGCGCCGCGCTGGCCGCTGCCGAGGCGGCAGCAGAAGGCGAGGAAGGTGTAAGCCTTATCGACGCCCTGGAAGCGCTGGCGCTCGCGGAGATCGCGGCCGGGCAGCACGCCGCAGCGGAATCAACGTTGCAGCGTGAGATTGATCTGCTGGAGAAAAATTTCGGCGTCTATTCAAGCCGTATTGCGGTGCCCCTGGCAATGCTGGGGGAGATATATCTGGATTCAGGACGTTACGACGAAGCCATCGAAACCTTTCAGCGAGCCCAGCATATCGTGCACCGGGCGGATGGTGTTTACACGCTCGAGCAACTCGATTATCTGGACAAGATTTCCAGCAGCTTTGTAAAGAAGAAGAAATATGCCGAGGCAGATCGGCACCATCGGTTTTCTTTTTTCTTGAGTGAGCACAATTACGGACCCGACAGCCCTGAACTGGTCCCGGCAATAATGCGGCTTGGGCAGTGGTATCGGCGGGTCGGCAACGTACGGGAGGCGCGAATTCTTTTTGAGCGCGCCGCCAATGTTCTGGAGCAGAACTACGGACCGGACTATGCGGGATTGGTGGAGCCGCTGCTGGCGCTGGGGACCACCACGCAAAAGAAAGCGCAGTATCGCAAGCAGCGCGAGAAGGCACTGATACGCGTCGTCGAGATCGTGGAAAACGATCCGGGCATGGATACGGTGGATAAAGCGGCAGCGTGGGCACGCCTCGGTGATTTTTACATTATGGTCGACGAGTCATCCAATGCCGCTGAAGCTTATGCTAAGAGCTGGGCGGTGCTACGAAGCGATGAAGCTCTGCCAGAGGATTCGGCAGGATTGCTCGATGAGCCCAGGGTTTTGCATTTCCAGCGCCGGATTTACCTTATGGAGCACACGGCAAGAGGGGCCGTAGAAGGGTATGACGCGTCGCTGGAGGAATTTCCGGTCGACCTGGAATTCGAGGCTGACGTCGGCTCTGATGGCAGGGTACTGAAGGTGAGGGCGCTGAACATGAAGGCGAATGCATCGACCCGCCGGCAATTGCGCCGCTACGTTCGGGAAGCAAGATTCCGGCCCCGTATTGTCGACGGGCAGCCGGTGCGCACTGAAAATTTTCGCTTCAGCGAAACAGTTATCATCGTGAAACCCGAAGGTGGCTGACGCAGAGCTTATCCGGCTTCCGCCGCTGTCACGCTTTCGCCCGAGGCGGTAAGAAAATCGCTCAATTGCTCCGCAAGGCCCTCGCAGGCTGCTTTTCCTGTGCGCGCAATTATAGGGATGGGCAGGACGATTCCAGCCAGGAAAGATGTCCCTGTCGAATCGGCGCTGATATACCCGGCGGCGTTCAGATTGCTCATGTCCCAGATTGTGGCTTCGTAGGATGAGTCGCGCTCCCACCAGTTGAGCCCGAAGCAGCCGCCGCCGGCTGCCCCTATCGAACAGGTCATGGTACCGCCCTGATCGACCGTCTCGGTATTGCCGTCGAGCCAGATCAGGTAGCGGACCTGGGTCTCGGTTACCTTCTCGGCTACGAGGGGATCATTCAGAACCTTCGCCAGGTCATCGAGATTCGTTGGCGCCAGGCGCGGCTCGAAAAAAGGAAACATCGCATCCACAAAATCCGCCTCGGTCATCAGGCTCAGGCGCGAGCTGCGGCCAGCCAGCGCGTCATTGACGCACTCCGTAAAGCTGGCTTCTGTTTCGTCGTCGGTGTGCTTGGCACGGCCAAGGATCACTATTGTGTCGTCTGCCTGCACAGCGGTGACCGCCCTGCGGGATTCCTCGATTCTGGTCGAAACGCAAGCCGACAAGGCGGCGCTCAGAACGAGGATCAGCCCGGCCAGTGATGGATGTATCGAAGCTCTCATGATTTACCGCCCGGTCAGTCGACCGCCAGGGCCGCGGCGGTGCTTTCATCGTCGCCGCTTATGCCCTTTTCCTGCAGCCATGCTGCGATGGCCGGAACGCTTTCGAATCCCAACGCCACCGCGGCAGCACCATCGCGAATCGCGATCGCCGTGGCGTCCCTGAGCCCGGCCTCGTCCTTGAAAGCTGCCCAGGCACTCTTGCCATATCCCACTACTTGCCAGTTGGCAATCGGAGACCCGTCGGGTTCCCACAACAAGAGCTGGTACTTAAAAGATACCGCAAAAAATCGCTGACCGGTTTCGCGCGGGGTCAGGAACCCATATTCATTGACTTTGATCTGTAGCAGCGCGTCGAGATCGCTGCCGGCAACGCCTTGTTCGGGTGGCGTATCGATGGCTACCGTGCGCACAAACATCGTGCTAAACAGTTTATTGAACATCTCTGCATTGAGCTCGCCGGAGGAAATGACCCATTCTTCCCCCATCTGGCGGTCTTCGGCATGCGTAAAACTGCGAAATTCTTCGTCCATGTAAATGCCGACCGCAATCGGCAGAGTGCCGACCACCGGGGTCGGGATACTGCCGGTAACCGGCACTACATGCGTGCAGGCGGCGATTGACAGCAGGGCAGATGCCTGCAAGAGTTTTTTTATCGTCGTGTATACATGCATACGTAAAAAGCCACTTTCGAGATTCCGCAACACCTGATGGCCATTATGAGAACTGTCCTCCCAGCTGACCGGCCAGGGTAAGAAGATATCACCGACTTGCGCGGGATTTCGCGGCGCGGCGAACTTTGTCGGGCCGCCCTGTCTAATCTCAGAGTGGCCCGGCAGGCTCCGGGTTCCCTGCTATGCGGGGTTTGGGATCGGCAATTATCAATACTTTACGTGATAGCGGCATCCCGTCGGGGCTATAGTAAGTAATGGAATCCAACTCACCGGATAAATCCGGGAGGCCCGCAATGTACTTGAAACTGAGCCTGATACTGGCAGCTACGCTGGCGCTGGGCGCCTGCGCCAGCCAGAGCAGCACATCCATGCCGGCGCCGCCATCCGCGCCATCCTCGACCTCATCACCATCGATGCCATCTCCGCCGTCGTCGCCGTCATCGATGCCGAGCCCCCCGAGCGCCTCAATGCCGTCGCCGAGCACGCCGAGTGCCTCCATGCCTGCGCCGAGCATGCCGCAACCCTCATCGAGTTCGAGTTCGCCATCGACGCCTGAATGGCGGCCACCCGGCCAGGACCAGGCAGCTGCCGATGCCGAGTCACTGCAGCGCGCCAGCGAGCAGCTCGGAGACGCCAGCGAAGCGGTAGCGCAGGCGCGCGAGAAAGTGTCTGAGGCGGCGAGCGAAGGCGACCAGAAGGCAGAGGCGACAAGAAACGCAGAACAAGCCCTGGAGGCCGCCGAGGAAGCCCTGGCCAGTGCCAGTGAGAAGATGGCCGAAGCGGCGCAGGGTGGTGGCGATCCCGAAGAACTCAAAGAAGCCGTGCGCGCTGCCGAGGAAGCCCTGGCAGCTGCTGAAGAAGCGCTGGCCGCTGCCCGGGATGCTGCCGAACAAAGCGAGGAACTGGCCGATGCGGGGTCCGCGGGCGAGGAAGAACCCCTGCCGGCAGAGGAAGAGATTCCGGCTGCAGGAGGCGCCGAGAGCCTCGCCGCCGCCGAGGACAGTGCAGGTGGGGCCGAAAGCCTGGCAGGCGCCGAGGACAGCGCAGGCGGGGCCGAAAGTCTGGCAGGCGCCGAAGACAGCGCAGCAGGTGGTGGACAGCCTGCGATCAAGGTGGCGGTCATCGGCGCGCAGGG
>JBFGOQ010000097.1:0-6142 GCA_041565075.1 Gammaproteobacteria bacterium | reverse complement strand
TGGAGATAACTACAATAGTTTCCTTGCTGCTGCCCTTGGGAGCCTGCAATCAAGCTCCAGCCTGCCTGGGATAAATATCATCCAGGTAGATTTGCAGGGACTGGACAATGAGATAAATGCCGATCCAGCTGCATTTGGAATCACCAACAATACTGATGCGTGTTTGCTTGTTCAGTGTTTTCTCGATCCCAACAATGGTCCAGATGGATTTCGGTACTGGGATACAATCCACCCAACGGCAAAGACACATGAAATTTATGCCGAACGCACGATGATGGCAGCAGAAGCGTCTCTGGAACCGCCACCGCCACCGCCTTCGGTACCGGTAACCATTGCCGCCGCTGACGGTGGCTCGGGCGCAACAGGGCCATACACGCTACTGTTGGGTCTGCTGCTGCTGGCGCTGGCACGCAGGCGGCCGACTATTCACTGAGCTTTACCGGAGCAACAGCCGAACAGGGCCGCGGAAACGCGGCCTTTGTTTTTGCGGCCTTGGCAAAAGTTCACCTGGCCCCCCTGTTTTGCCCGCCGGCCATTGCCTAAAGTAAGAAGTGTGGGTTAGCGAAGGTTCCGATGCTGTAAGGGGAGCGTTTGCGGCCCCGCCAGGTCAGAGTCCTTGCGGGGCCGACAACAGCAGACCGGGCTCGGAAAAAGTCTGGGCGACAGCGAGTTAGCCAAAACAAAGAGTTAGCGACAAAGAAGGATTCATGATCAAGACCCTGGTAAAAGTTTTCGCCGGCCTGATCGGGCTGGTCGCGCTGCTGGCCATCGCCGGCATCATTGCGTTCAAGTTCCTGGCCGATCCCGAGCGCGTCAAGGCCGAGGTCATCGCCCTGGTGGCCGAACAAACCGGTCGTGAGCTGAGCATTGAGGGCGACCTCAAACTATCTTTCGTTCCCTGGCTCGGGTTTGAAGTGGGCGGCATGCGCCTCAGCAATGAAGACGGATTCGGCGACGAGCCCTTCGCCACGGTGGCAAGCGCCGAGGCACGCGTGCGTCTGTGGCCGCTGTTTCGCAAGCAGATTGAAGTGGGCAGGCTGGCGGTGAGCGGGTTGAAACTCGACCTGGTGGAAGCTCGCGACGGGACCAGCAACTGGTCCGACTTCGTGCCCGAGGAAGAAGGCGAAAAGGCCAGCGAAACCGAAGAGGGCTTTCATGCGCAAGGCATCGCGAACATCAGGATTGAAGACGCGGATATTCGCTACCGCAGCCTCGCCAGTGGCGATGAGTACCGGTTGCGTGATGCACAACTTACCGCCGGGCCGCTGGTCCCGGGCGAACCCTTTGATGTCACGGCGGCATTTAACGTGGATATCGACAGCGATATGTCGGTCAGCGTTGCGGAGTCTTCAACGACCCTGCACAGCAATCTCGAGTCCGGCGTTTATCGCACAGGCGCGCTGAGTGTGGACGCGGTGTTCTCCGGCGAAGCGGTCGGGCCGAAACCGGTGCCCGCCCGAATTAATGTAGCGGCAGCAGAACTCGACACAAGATCTGAACAGCTCAATTTACAGTCTGTCGTGGTTCGTACCATGGACATGGAGATCCGCTCCGACCTTAAGGCCAGCAGTATATTTGACAAGCCTGTTTATGCGGGGCCGGTGTCGATCGATGCATTTTCCCCACGCAAGGTCATGGATGCGCTCGGTATCGAGGTTCCAGAGACGGCGGACAGTTCGGTCCTGCGCAAGGCCAGCCTGAATTCGCCGATGCAGTACAGCAAGGATCGAATCAGCTTCGACGGTCTGAAGGGGCGCCTGGATGACAGCGCGATTGTCGGGCGCTTTGCGCTCACCAGTATCAAGCGCAAGCGCATGACGTTTGAACTCGATATCGATGTATTGGATGCGGATCGCTATCTGCCGCCACCACGAAAAAAGGGCAGTGCAGGTGCGGCCGCTGCCGACGACAGTCCCTTGCCAGCGGACCTGCTCAGGTCTTTGGACATGAATGGGACGGTTCGCATCGGCAGCCTTAAAGCGGCGGGGATTCAGTCCACAAATGTCACCGCTACGCTGAAGGCGAGCAAAGGCGAATTGCGTGTGAATCCATCGCAGGCACAACTCTATGGTGGCCAGTACAGTGGCGACGTGCGCCTGGTTGCCCGGGGTAAGGCCATCACGGTTTCCATGGATGAAAAAGTATCCGGCGTGCAGGCCGGAGCGCTGGCCAGTGACCTGTTCGATACCCGTCGTTTGTCCGGTGCCGCAGACGTCACGCTGCGTCTGACAGGCACCGGGGAGACACTCGGTGCCATGCGTCAGACGCTGAGCGGCGATCTGGCATTTCAATTTGCCGACGGCTTCATCGAAGGCATTGACGTGTGGTACGAGATCCGTCGCGCCAAAGCGCTGTTCGGCAAAGGTGCGGCGCCACAGGCCAGCAGTCCTGCCCGTACTCGTTATTCCGACCTGCGTGGCACGGCAGTGGTTAAAGACGGCATACTGCGCAGCGAAGATTTCGCGGCCGAGCTGCCGTTTGTAAAGTTGAGTGGTCGCGGCGAGATCAACCTGGTTGCATCGTCGATCGATTACCGGCTGAGCGCGCTGGTTCTTAAAAAGCCGGAAGTCGAGGCCGAAGAACAACTGGCCGATCTTGTCGGTGCGAGAATTCCGGTGCGCATAAGCGGCGACCTGCTGTCACCAAGCGTGACGCCGGATATCGGCGCATGGGCACGCGCCAAGGCCGAGGAAAAGGTAAAGGAAAAATTGCTCGGCAAGGTGTTTGGCAAACCTGCAGTTCCGACATCGGATGCCGCCGCGTCAGCGGGCGCGGAGGAGGCGCCCGCCGCAGCACAAGCAGATCCGGAAGAGGCACTCAAGCAGGAACTGGAGGACAAGGTAAAAGGCAAGCTCAAAGGCTTGTTCGGTGGCGGCCGTAAGGACGATGAAAAAGACGGGACAACCGACGACGGCGGCAAAGGCGGCGGGTAAATTTGCCTGCCTGTTGATGTTGCTGATTGCCACCGCGCAGTCGGCGGAGATGCTGGAGTTTAAGTTCGAGCGCAAGGGCCCCCGATATACCGTTCATTCCGAGGCCTATATCGACATTGCGCCCGAGGGCGTATTTCAGGTGCTAAGCGATTATGACCGCCTGCACCTGATTTCCAATCTCGTTGAAGAAAGCCGTGAGCTTAGACCCGGCGAGAACGGCGAGCGCCTTGTGTACACAAAAAACAGCGGTTGCCTGGCCCTGTTCTGCCGCACCGTCGAGAAGGTGGAGCGCCTGGAGGCCGTGCCCCCAGTGCGTATTATCACGGTTGTTATCCCACAACGCAGCGATGTGTCGTTCAGCCGCAGTGAATGGCGTCTGGCTCCGGATGGGCGCGGCACACGCCTCAGCTATGCTGTTGAGACCGAAGTCAGTTTCTGGGTGCCACCTGTTATAGGTAATTATCTGTTATCGCGCTGGCTCAGGAAGGGCGCTGTCAACGCATTGCAGCGGATCGAGTACTATGCGTGGCATGCCCTTTATGGCGAAGACAAAAACCAGCCGCAAGGCGAGTCCTGAGCCGGACAAAATAAATTCGCAGCCAGCGTTCGCCGATGCCCTGCTGGCCTGGTACAGCGAGCATGGCCGGCATGACCTGCCCTGGCAGGACGCACCGACCCCCTATCGCGTATGGGTGTCGGAAATCATGCTGCAGCAGACCCAGGTCGACACGGTGAGCCCCTACTTTGAGCGCTGGATGCAACGCTTCCCGGATATTGCCGAGCTGGCTGATGCTGGGCTGGATGACGTACTGCACCTGTGGTCGGGGCTGGGTTACTACGCGCGCGCCCGCAACCTGCATCGTGCCGCGCAGCTTATCCGAGATGAACATGAAGGCCGCTTTCCCGACGATCTCGAACTCGTCATGGGCTTGCCGGGCATTGGCCGCTCTACGGCGGGCGCGATCCTGGCGCTGTCGATGGGGCAACGACATGCCATTCTGGATGGCAATGTAAAGCGGGTATTGACCCGCTATCACGCGGTGGCGGGTTGGCCGGGTCGGCGCGAAGTGGAAAACCGGCTGTGGGCGCTGGCCGATGCCTGTACGCCCGATCGCCACGTGGCCGCCTACACTCAGGCCATCATGGATCTGGGCGCGACACTGTGCACCAGAAGGCGCCCGCGCTGCGATGAGTGTCCTCTGCGGCCCGGTTGCCGCGCATGCGCCCTTGGCCAACAGGAGTCGCTCCCCGAACCAAGGCCGCGAAAGTCACGCCCATTGAAGAGCACCCTGATGGCCATATTTGTGGACGACGCAGAACGTGTTTTCCTGCGACAACGACCGGGGGCCGGAATCTGGGGCGGTCTCTGGGGCTTTCCTGAATTTGAAAATGAGGCCTTGCTGCTGGAGAAAGTGCAGGACTGCGGCGGGAGCAAAGCCGATATTAAAATCTGGCCTGCAATCACTCATGGCTTTTCACATTTCCAGCTCAAGATAACACCCGTGCGCGTCCGGCTTCCTGCCGAGGCGTGTCGGATCATGGACGAGGCGGATGGGCGCTGGATTGACCCCATCGCTTTGCCGAAACTTGGATTGGCCGCCCCGGTGACTCGGTTGCTGCAAAAACTGGCTGAACGACAGGCAATGCCAGCCTAGGTTTTGCTGAAGCGTGGGCAGTTTTCGCGCACCTGGCTTAAAATGCGCCTGTGACGCGCCCGCTTCGAGGCGGATATCGAGAACAGACGACTTACTGGGAATTGCTTATGACGAGGAAGGTCAATTGCGTGATGCTTGGGCAGGAGGCCGAGGGCCTGGATTATCTTCCCTATCCGGGCGAACTGGGTCAGCGAATCTATGACAATGTCTCAAAAGATGCCTGGCAGCGTTGGGTGGCGCATCAGACGATGCTCATCAATGAATACCGGCTGACGCCAATAGAACCCAAGGCACGCAAATTTCTAGAGGAAGAAATGGAAAAGTTTTTCTTCGGGGAAGGATCGGCAAAGCCCGAAGGTTTTGTGGCACCGGAAGAGACGTAATCAGCCTGTAAGGCAATCGAGATACTGCACGCTGAAAAGCTGATCCTCGTCTGTCCAGACGCGGGCGACGCTGAACCCCGCCTGTTCGGCGAGCCTGGCAAACTCCGCCAGCGTGAACTTGTAAGAGCATTCTGTGCGGATGCTCTCGCCCCCCGCAATATCAAAAGACTCCCCAGCCACCTTGAAAGACTGGTCCTGTCGACTGATAAGGTGCATCTCGATGCGGCCTTCTGATTCGTTGTAAACGGCATTATGGCGGAAATTTTCAAGCACAAAAGTCGCACCCAGTTCATCGTTCAATCGCTCGAGCATATTCAGGTTGAACTTAGCGGTAACCCCTGCCGAATCGTTGTAGGCGGCTTCAAGTATGGCAACTTCTTTTTTGAGGTCCACACCAATCAGCAGTGCGCCATCGCGTTTGGCCACTGATGCCATTACCTGTAATAATTCAAGCGCCCGTGGCGGAGCAAAATTGCCGATCGTCGAGCCGGGAAAATAGACGATGTTCTTAACCGGCATGATCCTGGGTGTCGGCAGGTCGAAAGCTCTGGTGAAATCTGCAAACACAGGCAGGATTTCGATTTGCGGGTAGTCCTGTTTGAGTTTCGCCACAATGTCCAGCAGGTAATCGCGTGAGATCTCGACCGGCACATAAGCGGCAAGCTCTTTAAGATTGTCCAGCAGGATGCGTGTTTTCAGACTGCTGCCGCTACCGAACTCGATCAGTGAAGCCTGCCTGCCAACACGCTCAACGATCTCGGTGATATTCGCCTGCATGATGCCGATCTCTGTTCGGGTCGGATAATATTCGGGCAGTTCGGTAATCTGATCGAACAGCTGCGAACCGCGCTCATCGTAGAAATACTTGGGAGACAGCACTTTGGGGCTGGCGCGCAGGCCCGCCAATACTTCGATAGCCATCGCAGCCTTGCCGGGCGCCAGGTTGGCAAATGCACGCAACGGGCGGTCCTTCATTGCCAGCTCAGTCTGTTGCCAGGCGGATGCCCGAGAACTGCCAGCGGGAATGCGGGTAAAAGAAATTTCGATAGGTAGGGCGAATATGTGACTGCGGTGTGGCACAGGAACCGCCACGCAACACCATCTGATTGCACATGAATTTTCCGTTGTACTCGCCCAGCGAGCCGGCCAGCGGCGTGAAGCCCGGATATGG
>JBFGOQ010000096.1:0-6248 GCA_041565075.1 Gammaproteobacteria bacterium | reverse complement strand
TTCTATGATTCACATCCTCCGGCCCCGGTGAGAATCGCGCGTCTCAAGCAGCTCACGGAGTAATGGTGTGCGCAGCCGCCGTCCTTTGACAGCACCGGATGAAGACCTTGGCCGGCTGGAAGGACGCACAATTGCAAGCTTCGGCCGGCACCTGCTGGTCGAGGACGAGGATGGCAAAGCGGTCAAGTGTGTCCCTCGCGGCAGACGTCTTCGCGTCGTTTGTGGCGACAGGGTGCTTTGGGTTCCCGGCGAACAGGATTCGCCCGGCATAGTTGAAGAGATTCTGCCGCGAGCTTCCGAGTTAACGCGCCCTGACAGACGTGGCCGCTCAGAAGTGCTCGCCGCCAACGTAGACCAGCTGTTGGTGGTGTGCGCCCCCAAACCTGCCTTCGATCCATTTCTGGTGGATCGCTACCTGGTTGCTGCCGAACTCATGGGTGTCGATGCCGCCGTACTGTGCAACAAGCAGGATATGGACGAGCTGGCGAAAACTCAGGATATGCCAGCGATCACGGATGAATACCGGCGTGCCGGTTATCCGGTTCTGTGGATGAGCGTCAAGCAGTCCACGGGTCTCGATGCAATCGCCAAACTGGCCGTTGACCGAACGAATATCCTGGTGGGTCAGTCCGGTGTCGGCAAGTCGTCGATTCTGAATGCCTTGCTGCCGGCAGCCAAGGCAGAGGTCGGCCAGCTTTCTGAGGGCAGTGGTGAAGGTCGCCATACGACCACGGCTTCGATGCTCCACCATCTGCCAGGGGGCGGTGACCTTATCGATTCGCCCGGGGTCAGGGACTACGCGCCGCACCTTGCCAGGGACCAGGATTTGAGTGTTGGCTTTCTGGAATTCCGTGAGCCGGCCATGGACTGCCATTTCAGCAACTGCCGGCATCTCGATGAGCCACGCTGCGCCGTCAAGGCGGCAGTTACTCTCGGCGATATCAGCAAGCGTCGCTACCGCAGCTATACGCTCCTGACCCGCCGACAGGAATTGCTTAATCCCGATCCCGGTTAATCAGCTGACTTTCCGGCGATCGGCAAAAGCATGTGACAGGGTGCCGCCATCTACATATTCAAGTTCGCCGCCCATGGGTACGCCATGGGCGATACGCGTGGCTACTATCCCCCGTTTGGCGGCAAGCTCGGCGATAAAATGCGCGGTCGCCTCGCCCTCCACGGTGGGATTGGTTGCCAACACCACTTCGCGGATTTCGCCACTTTCCAGGCGCCTGACCAGCAGATCGATGCCCAGTTCGTCTGGCCCGATGCCGTCCAATGGAGACAGGTGGCCCATGAGAACAAAATAACGACCGTTGAATCCAGCAGACCGTTCTACGGCAACGACGTCGGCAGGCGTTTCGACCACGCATAAGATGCCCGGATCGCGCTTCGCCATGCCGCAGATTTCGCATTGATCATGCTCTGTAAGCATGCGGCAAGTTTTGCAATGCCCGATGCTGTCTACCGCGGCCGCCAGCGACGCCGACAGTTCCCGTGCTCCGGGTCGGTCACGTTCCAGCAAATGAAATGCCATGCGTTGAGCAGATTTCGGACCGACACCAGGCAGGCAGCGCAAATGCTCTATCAGTCGGCTCAGCAGTGGAGAATAATTCATTAAGCGCTATTACAGCGTTCAGAAAGGCAGGTTCAGTCCGGCGGGCAGATTCAGACCAGCGGTCATGCCTGACATTTTTTCACGGGTGGTTTCTTCAACTTTCCGCAATGCATCGTTAAATGCTGCTGAAATCAGGTCTTCGAGCATGTCACGGTCCTCGCCCAGAAGACCGTCATCAATCTGTATGCCACGCACAATGTTGCGACAGGTCATGGTAATTTTTACCAGTCCCCCACCCGCTTCGCCGATCACCTCGAGGCTGGCAAGCTCCTCCTGTGCTTTTTGCATGTCGGCCTGCATCTTCTGGGCCTGCTTCATGATTTGTCCAAGTCCTGCCTTCATATACTGATCTCCGCTGCTTGCAATTCTCAGGTGATTGGCTTGATCGAATCAGGTTGCAATTCAGCATCGAATGCTTCCATGAGCGCATTGATATTTGGGTCCTTTTCGATGGCATGCTTTGCCCGCACCTGTTTTTCATCCTCGCGCCTGGCTTGTGCCCTGGCAGGGGTTTCCTCACCCGGATTGCCGGTTTCAATGCGCAGCCGTAGTTTTTCGCCAAAATGTCTGCCCAGGGCCTCGGCGAGCCGGGTCTGGATCTTGTCGGTCAGCAGGTGCTCATTACCGGCCTCTAACACCAGGCTGATCAGGTTACCCTCGCGTCGTCGATAGCCACAGTTGGCAGCGAGTTGGCGGGTTGCACCCTGCACTGATAATTCCCCGACGAGCTCTTTCCAGTCCGGGTCCCGCCACGTCGCGGTTTCCTCCACATGCCCTGTTGCTGCCTGCGCCGAAGTGATCACTTTTGCAGCCCCCGCGGACCTGCCGGAAGCAGGCGCGTGCCTGGCTTTGACCGGCTTTTTGGCCTTTGTATTGGCACTCTCCAAAGGGTCAGGTGCCACCGGTTCGAAGGCGTGCATGCGCAGCAAGATCATTTCGAACCCACTGCGCGGATCAGGCGCCAGGTGCAGGTCTCGCTTGCCGCTTACTGCAATCTGGTAAAAGAGCTGCACGGTTTCCATGTCCATGCTTCTGGCAAGTCCGCCTATTGCTGCCTCTTCCAGCGAGTCTCCCGATGATTCGCCTTGCGCGACCTGGCGCAAAGCCAATTTATGGAGGATTTCCGAGAGGTCGGTCAAGACGATTTCGTAGTCCGGCGCAAGTTCGTCCAACTCCCGCACCTTGTCCAATGCACCCCTGATGTCGCCATCGCTCAGGCACTCCAGCAAGTCATAAACATGGCTCTTGTCGATGGTCCCGAGCATGGCCCTGACATCTGCTTCGTTGACCTGACCGCCCCCAAATGCGATCGCCTGATCCAGCAAGCTCAGCGCATCACGCATGCTGCCATCCGCCGCTCGGGCAAGCAGTTCCAGCCCGATCTGCTCAAAATCATGCTTGTCTGCACGCAGAATCTTCTCGAGTTGCCCCTGAATAAGAGTAAGCGGCAAGCGCTTGAGATTAAATTGCAGGCAGCGCGACAGTACTGTCACCGGCAATTTTTGCGGATCCGTCGTGGCTAGCAGGAATTTCACGTGCGGCGGTGGTTCTTCGAGTGTTTTTAACAGCGCATTAAACGAGTGCGCTGAAAGCATGTGAACTTCGTCTATCAAGTACACTTTGTAACGTCCACGCGTCGGACTATATTGAACGTTCTCCAGAAGTTCTCGCGTGTCATCTACCTTGGTACGAGACGCTGCGTCCACTTCTATCAGATCGACAAATCGACCCTCATCGATCTCGCTGCAGGAAACACATTCTCCGCATGGCACGGATTTCACGCCCTGTTCGCAATTAAGACATTTTGCGAGAATGCGGGCAATCGTCGTCTTGCCAACACCCCGGGTACCCGTGAACAAGAAGGCATGATGCAGCCGGTCTTCGTCCAGAGCGTTAATCAGCGCCCGCTGCACGTGTTCCTGACCTACCAGCTCGGAAAATATGCGGGGCCGCCAGCGGCGAGCCAGAACCACGTAACTCATGCTTGATTGCTTACCCAGGGTGGAGTGGAAAACGACATTTTACCATTGCCAGTCAGGGAGAGGCGGCCCGCGCCCGCCACACCTCAACACCCGGTTGCACCGCTACCGTTGCTCCCTTCCGGGCCTGGCGGGATTCACGGATTGCCGTCGCGAGGGGACCAACACGAGCCGCCCGGCCCGAACTCTACCGGCAAATGCCCAAAAGGCAAGGCAGGTCTGCGATTGGCTCGCGCAGGCGACCCAGCCAGAACCACCGGCCGACTAAAATCAGTAAACTTGATAAAGAATATTTCGAGAAACAATCACTATGACTATGAATATCAATGAATTCTTTTGTTTACAGATTAATCTGCTCAGCTTAATCGCGGTGCAGCGCCCAAGCATGCCTGGCATGCCTCGGCTCGAACCCTTAGTTGTCTGATCGCGGGTTCGAATTCTGCGTCACTGATCACTTAAAAAGGGCCTGCCTGGCCCTTCTTTCGTGATTGGCGGAGAGGGCGGGATTCGAACCCGCGATACGGGGTTACCGTATACTTGAATTCCAATCAAGCGCCTTCGACCACTCGGCCACCACTCCGGTCATGAATTTTCGGGTCATTGCACAGCCGTCCGAATGCGAGTGCCTCGCTATTCGGCCGACCTCTCCCGTTTGATGCTCCAGACATCGCCCTCTCGGACCAGCAACATCTGTTTTCGTTGCACCGCCGTGCTGACATCCGAACGGTACCGCTCGGTGAATCTGACCGCCACTGACTCCGGGCCCAATACCTGAGCCTCGGCGCCATAGATGCTCACGTCGACATTGGGTTCGCCAACAAGTTTTTCGAGGCGCATGTTACGCCATTCGACCCAGCTCTTGCCCTGTTCCGGGACAAATGAACCTGCATAGAATGCAAAATAAGGGTCCCTTTCCTGTTCTGACCAGGCCGTGGCCCATGCTTGCAACACATCGTGAATCTGCCAGGCGGGCATGCCGGGCCGCAATGGCGCCTGCAAATCTGCGCCTTCCAGCGGATCGATACTGACCCATCCGGTTTCGGGAATCTGTGGCCAGGGGCGATGTGCAATCGTTTTTTGTGCGTCTTTCCTCTTACCTTTCTTAGATTCAGCTAATGCCAGCGTAGTCTCATTAGAAAGAACCTGCGGCGGCTTTTCCAAGCAACGGCCAATCGCGGCCCCTGCGTTCGTTTGAATATCCGGCACCCGACGATCGGCCCGTTGCGTCGGAACAGTCATGCCCTCGGGTGCCTTCAAAGGCGCCAGCTCCCGCGCGAAATGATATGGATCGCTTTCGGCACAATCTATTTCGTCTCGTATCAGCTGACAACCGGTGATTATCGGCATCAGCATGAGCGACCCTAAGATCATTTTCAGATTTGGCTGGTTCAACTATTTTCCTTCCATTCAGATAGCGTGGGCTTCACGTAGCGCCTCGCGCAATTCCAGATGATGCTTGTCCGACAGCGGTGTAAGCGGCAATCGTATACCGGGCGGGATCAGACCCATTTCTGCCAAAGCCCATTTTACCGGGATGGGATTGCTTTCCAGAAATAACGCCCTGTGAAGCCCCGTCAGACTGCTATTTTGTTCCCCGGCCTGATCGGCGTCACCGGCCAAAGCTGCATCACACATCTCATGCATCAATCGGGGCGCCACATTAGCGGTTACCGATATTACTCCTCGTGCTCCCGCTAGCATGGCATGCATGGCAGTAATATCGTCACCGCTATAGACCTCGAACCCTTCATCCGCCAGTTCCAGAATCTGGGTCACACGATTGACGTCACCGGTGGCCTCTTTGACCGCAACTACACATGGATGGGCGGAGAGGCTAGCGATGGTCTCCGGCAGCAGGTCGCAAGCGGTCCGTGAAGGCACATTGTAAAGTATCAGAGGGACGTCGGCGCCCTGGGCTATGCGCAGAAAATGCTGCTCCAGGCCTTCCTGGGTCGGCTTCAAATATGGCGGAGTCATAACCAGCGCCGCGTCGGCCCCAACCTCGCCAACCAGGCGCGTAAGCGTCAGAGTCTTGACAGTCGATGCGCTGCCGCTGCCGGCAATTATTGGCACCCGCCCTTTCGCGACTTTGATCGCCTCGCTGACCAGCCGTTTGAATTCACCGGTTTCCAGGCTCGCCGACTCCCCGGTTGTGCCGGCCACAACCAGCGCGTCGGTCCCTTCGCCGACATGAAATTCGATCAATTCCTGGAGACTTTTGAAGTCTATGGCGCCATCAGGTGTCATCGGAGTGACCAGGGCTACCATGCTACCGGCAAACATCGGCTCGGACCTGCGCTGGATATAGTCGGGCGATGGTACTTTCGCCCTCTGAGTATGGCAAGCGATGACAATGCCAGCCGTCTTGCGCGTCACAGCAATCGAGGTTAAGTAGCACGTTTGCGCGTGCAATCAGGCCATATATGAAAGCTATGATCGTTTTATCGGGGGTCGGGCGGGATAAGCCGGTCGTAGCGCACAGCGTCACAGCGGCCATCCGGCGCTGTGGCGGTGAAATCGCCGAGAGCCGAATGACCAATATGGGGGCCGAATTCGCCATGCTGCTGCTGGTGGCCGGCAACTGGCATGCGCTGGCAAAAATCGAATCGGAGCTCGGCAAGTTGTCGCAACGCGATGCGCTCAGCGTCAACGTC
>JBFGOQ010000095.1:0-6689 GCA_041565075.1 Gammaproteobacteria bacterium | reverse complement strand
TGTGCCGGTTGGCTGTTTGATTGAGGGCCTTCCACTAATCACGCGCTTGCCCCCTCAGTCAGGTTTTTCGCTGCTCTAATTGAATGGCTGATAAACTTTAAGCATGTTAGTTTCTGCATCGTTGATTTGGCGATACTGCCGAGCCAGTCACCCACACAATGTTCTGGGAGTCACTGCCCAGGCTCGGTGTATACACTGATCTGCTCTCAAGCCCACAGAGGTGTCCTTGCCAATGACCCAAACCATGAACGCGATGGTATTGACGGCGCCCCGGCAGCCATTGGAGGCCCGGGAAGTACCGGTGCCCGAGCCAGGGCCCGGGCAGGTGCTGATCAAGGTGGGTGCATGCGGTGTGTGCCGCACCGATCTGCATGTCGCCGACGGTGATCTGACTCAGCCAAAACTGCCGCTCGTGTTAGGCCATGAAATCGTCGGCCGGGTGGTCAAGTGCGGTGACCAGGTGGAGAGCCTGAAGATTGGCCAGCGGGTAGGCGTCCCCTGGCTGGGACATACCTGCGGCGCTTGCAGGTACTGTGCTTCGGGGCAGGAGAATCTCTGCGATGCTGCAAATTTCACAGGGTATGATTTTGATGGCGGGTATGCGGAGTTCACGCTTGCTGATCAACAGTTCTGCTTTACCTTGCCTGCCGGGCAGAGTGACGCTTCAATCGCGCCGCTGATGTGTGCCGGCCTGATCGGTTATCGTGCCATGCGCCTGGCAGGCCCCGGCCTTCGCGTGGGTTTGTACGGTTTCGGCGCGGCCGCTCATATACTTGCGCAGCTGCTGCGCTTTCAGTCGCGCGAGGTCTATGCATTTACAAAGCCCGGCGATAATGCGGGCCAGTCATTTGCGCGGTCCCTGGGTGCCACGTGGGCCGGTGATGCAGATATGCCGGCGCCGGAGAAACTGGACGCCGCCATCATTTTTGCTCCCGTGGGCGATCTCGTGCCCACGGCCCTGCGCAGCGTGCGAAAAGGGGGTGTGGTGGTTTGCGCTGGCATCCACATGAGCGAGATTCCTGCATTTCCCTACGAGATTCTCTGGGGTGAACGGGCAATTCGTTCGGTGGCCAACCTCACGCGGCGCGATGGCGAGGAATTCATGACCTTGGCGGCCGAGGCCGGCGTGCGCACCAAAGTACAGATCTATGACCTGACGGCAGCGAATGAAGCCCTGGGCAATTTGCGCGATGGCACATTGACAGGGGCTGCTGTCCTGAAACCCTGAACCACAGCATTGGGTTGCGCTGCGGAAGATCTGGGTAGCGACCCAGCAGCGCAGGGCCTAGACTTTTATTGTGGCAAGTTCACGAGTCAGGTGGTTTATGCAACGCGCGCTGATTTCCGGATGCCTGGTCTGGCTGGTGCTATCCGGTTTGTTGTGGGCGGGGCAGCCGCACAGCGACAGCACCGTATACGCTCAGCGTCGTGCCGAGATGCTTGCCACGATTGACCGGATGGTCGCCCAGACCCGGCAAGAACTTGACCGCGAGCACCTCGGACCGGCGGTTCGCAATGCCTTTGCAAAAGTACCCCGACACGAGCTGGTGCCAGAGGCACTTCGCCGCCGGGCCTACTTCAACGAGCCCTTGCCAATCGGCTTCGGACAGACCATTTCCCAGCCCTACATCGTGGCGATCATGACGGAACTGCTGGAACTGGAAGCCGGAGATCGTGTTTTGGAAGTCGGCACGGGCTCAGGCTACCAGGCAGCCGTGCTGGCGGAAATCGTGCAGCAGGTTTATAGCATCGAGATCGTCCCGGAACTTGCTGAGCGCGCGCGCAACGACCTGGCAAGGCTCGGGTATACCAACATCGAGCTGCGGCTTGGCGACGGTTATTTCGGTTGGGCTGATGCGTCGCCATTCGACGGCATTGTCGTCACTGCGGCTGCCAGTCACGTGCCGCCACCGCTGGTCCGGCAACTGAAGCCGGGTGCGAAGATGATCATTCCTGTGGGCCGCAGTTTTTTCGTGCAGCAGCTGATCCTGGTTGAAAAAAGCGAGGACAACGAGGTTTCCAGCCGGCTTGTTATGCCGGTCAGGTTCGTGCCCCTGACCGGGCGCCACGGGCAACAGGAGTAGCCGTGTCCGGTTTGGCAAGCCAGGCCGCCGATGGCAGCCGCTTGCAGCGTCCACCATATATTTCCCTGGTCATGGCATCTGCCGTGGCGCTCGCGTATGAAATTCATTTGACGCGATTATTTGCCATCATCCAGTGGCATCACTTCGCGTATATGGTCATCAGCCTGGCGCTCTTGGGTTATGGCTTCAGTGGCACCGTTTTAGCGCTTTGGCGCGAGACATTTATTCGTCGAATCCAGCACAGTTATCCAGCTTGCCTGGGACTGTTTGCGCTGAGTGTGCCCACTTGTTTCCTGCTCGCGCAATCGGTGAGTTTGCACCCCGAGGCATTGCTGTGGAGGCCGGACCTCTACTGGCGATTGCTGGTCATTTACCTGCTGCTGGCCGTACCGTTCTTTTTTGTTGCGCTGGCTGTGGTAATCCTCCTGACCCGCTTTGGCATGCGCGCCGGCAGCGTTTACGCAGCAGACCTCGTTGGAGCGGGCCTGGGCAGCATCCTGATCATTGTCGCGTTGTTCTGGTTCTTGCCGGTGTCGGTGTTGTGGGCGCTTACCATACTGGCCGCCCTCGCGGCGCTGATGGCCTTGGCCGAGTTACGCTCGACAAACCTGCCGGTGGCGGCGCTGGCAGTTTTCACGTTGGTTCTTCCATTGCTCGTGCCGTCCGAGCACGCGGGACTGAAAATTTCGCCCTTCAAAACCCTGCCGCAGACCATGACGGTTTCCGGCGCTCAGCTGTTGGGCACGCGCTCCAGCCCGCTGGGACTGATCAGCATAGTCGGCAATCCGGTCGTACCGTTTCGGTATGCGCCTGACCTCAGTCTCAACGCACAGGTCGGGCCGCCCGACCAGATCGGTGTATTTATAGACGGCGACAGGTTTTCTCCCATCAATGCCTGGTCAGGCGACCCGGGCGAAACGGCATGGTTGAATGCAAGCACCTCGGCGCTTGCCTATCACCTTGTCGCCCCGCGCAGGATACTCATCTCGGGCGCCGGGGGCGGCAGCGAAGTGTTGCGTGCCCTCGGTGCCTTCATTGATGGCCTATCGACGCCGCATTTGGATGTCCTGGAATCCAACATGCAGATCGCCGGACTGGTGAAAGACGATTTCGCGGCGTTTTCAGGGGATATATACAGACGCGCTGGTGTGCACGTTCATCATCGCGAACCCAGGGAATGGCTTGCACGCAACATACGCCACTACGACCTGATTACATTTCCCGCGCAGGGCGGGCCGGGTGGCAGCGGTGGCTTGTCGGCATTGGGTGAGAATTACGAATTCACAGTGGAGGCATTTGTTCAATATCTCGAGAGCCTGACCGACCAGGGTTTCCTGTCGCTGACAAGCTGGCTTCAGCTGCCACCGCGAGACACGCTTAAAGTATTCGCCACCGCGGTCACTGCATTGAAGCAAGTGGGAGTTGAGGAAGTCGCAGACAGGCTGATTGTTATTCGCGGTTGGCAGACGGCAACCCTTCTGGTCAAGGGCTCGGCGGTCAGCCCGGCCGAGATCGACGGCGTACGCGCCTTCTGCCAGCAGCACGGCTTTGACCTGGTTTTCTACAAGGGTATGGCAGCTCGCGAGGCCAATCGAATCAATCGCCTGCGCCGACCGGAGTACCACGAGGGCACCGTCGCACTGGCCGGGCCTGCATTTGATGATTTTATTGCCCGTTACAAATTTGACATTGCGCCAGCAACCGATGACCGACCCTATTTTTTCCAGTTTTTCCGCTGGCGTTCACTGCCGGAGTTTCTGACTCTGCGGGGCAGCGGTGGCCTGGGCTTGCTCGAGTCAGGATTCGTGCTGCTGCTCGCGACCCTGGTGCAAGCAATGGTGCTCGCCCTGCTTTTCGTACTGCTCCCACTCATCGTTGGCGGGCGCCGCAGCAAGACCCGGAGAGCACCATGGCGCGGCCGGGTGGTTGCCTATTTTTCTCTGCTCGGCCTGGCTTTCATGTTCATCGAGATTGCCTTCATTCAGAAATTTGTTTTGTTCCTGCATCATCCCGTTTACTCGGTGACCACGGTACTCGCGGGTTTTCTGGTATTTGCCGGCGCTGGCAGTGCCAGTGCTGCGCGCTTGAATGAGGCCGCCGGGCGAACGGCGCTCCCGGTAGTGGTCGCAGGCATCGCCTTGCTGGGATTGTCTTATCTGGCCCTCGCGCCATTTTTCCAGGCGTTTTTCTCGGGCTTTGAGCTGCCAGTCAGAATTGTGATGGCGCTTTGCCTGCTTGCGCCGCTCGCTTTTCTGATGGGTATTCCTTTTCCACTCGGGGTGATGCGCCTGGCGGGACACGAACCGCAGGCGGTGCCGTGGGCCTGGGCAGTCAATGGCAGTGCCTCGGTTATCAGTGCTGTACTCGCCACCGTACTGGCCATGCACCTGGGCTTCACGACAGTCGTATTGTCGGCGCTCATCATGTACGTTCTCTGTGTTACCGTTGCGCCCCCAGCTGGCACAGCAAAACGCGAAGGACCCGATTGCGAGGCATGAACAGTTCCAGTGACACAACATCCAACGCGATCCTGCTGACCTCTTGTCCGGACCAGCGCGGCCTGATCGCAGCCTTCAGCAGTTTTCTGCACAAGTACAACGGCAACATTGTCGATCTGGAACAGCACGTCGACACCAGTGAAGGCCGCTTTTTCATGCGCCTGGAATGGTCACTTGCAGGATTCGCCTTGACACGCCAGGCGTTGCCCAAGGCAGTTGGCGCACTCGCGCAGTCCTATGGCATGGACTGGTCGCTGCATTTTACAGACGAAGTGCCGCGCATGGCTGTCCTGGTATCTCGGCAGTCACATTGCCTGCTGGACATTCTGGCGCGCATCCAGTCCCGCGAGCTGGCAGTAGAGTTGCCGCTGGTGGTCAGCAATCATGAAGACTGCCGGCTGTTCGTGGAAGGTATGGGGATTGAATATCGGCAGCTTCCGGTTACCGCTGCCAATAAAACCCGGCAGGAAGCCAGCCTGGTGGAACTGCTGGAGAGCCAGAAAATTGAATTCGTCGTGTTGGCGCGCTACATGCAGATTCTCAGTGCCGGGTTTGTCGCTCGCTTCGCCAATCGGATCATCAACATTCATCATTCCTTCTTGCCTGCCTTCCCCGGTGCACGGCCTTATCATCTGGCACATGAGCGCGGGGTCAAGATTATCGGAGCGACGAGTCACTATGTGACAGCGGAACTGGATGCCGGCCCCATCATCGAACAGGACGTGGTACGAGTCAGTCACAGCGATTCGGTAACTGACATGATGCACAAGGGCAGGGACCTTGAAAAACAGGTGCTGGCGCGGGCCATCCACAAGCATGTGCAGCGCAAGGTTTTGGTGTCGGGCAATCGCACATTGGTGTTTACCTAGTCGAGCAACGGCCGTCCTGCACCGTGCACAAGAGCAAGAATCACCTTGTAAAGCGCTTGTTGTCTGCTACTTTCTTGGTGCGAGGTTTTTAAACTAACCGCTACCCGAGATTTCCGTTTTCCCCAAATAAGAACTTGATTTCACGAATCTCCGGAGGGCTCCCATGAATAATCGGGCGAGATTTTCTGTTATTTTTCCTTTAGTTCTGGCGTTTTTCTCGGCATGCAGTGAAAAAGCAACGGACGGCGAGCAGACTGCGTCGGCGGCCAAGGCTGCTGCTGCCAGCGCCGCCATGCTGGCCGACGCGCGATCGGCCACCTATGCGTCGCATGCCGACGGCAGCATGGTGGTGGATTGGGACGGCAATGTCTTGCAGCAAGGCGACAATGGTTTTGTCTGTATGCCCACGCCTGCGATCTTTGCCGGGCGCGACGTTGATGCGCCTATGTGCCTGGATGAAGTATGGGTGGCGTGGGCCGACGCCTGGCAAAACAAGAAGCCGTTCTCTACCGATAAGCTGGGCATTTCTTACATGCTTGCCGGTGATGGCGGCGCCAGCAACATCGACCCCTACGCGGAAGGACCTACCGATGATAACGAGTGGATCGTGGAAGGCCCACACCTGATGCTTATCGTGCCGGATTCTGCGTACCTGGAGGGTATTCCGACCGATCCGTCCGGAGGTGGTCCATACGTCATGTGGCGCGGCACGGAATACGAGCACGTCATGGTGCCCGTCAAGGCTCCTGCTTTGCGACCGGTCGACAGCCTGCTTGCGGATGCGCTGTCCGCCGCCGACACCGCGATGCAGGATGGCGTGGCCGCAATGAGCTGGGACGGTGAGATGCTGCAGGAGGGTTCGAATGGTTACACGTGCATGCCGACGCCACCGCAGTTCGCAGCGGGTCGCACGCCGATGTGTTTCGACGAGGTCTGGATGGCATGGGGCGATGCCTGGCAGAATCGCAAGCCGTTCTCGACCGATCGCATTGGTATTTCTTACATGCTGGCCGGTGACGAGGGCGCCAGCAACATCGATCCTTTTGCGGACGGGCCGACCGAAGATAATCAGTGGGTGGTGGAAGGGCCCCACATGATGATTATCGTGCCGGACGCGTCAATGCTGGCCGGCATCACCCGTGATCCGGCCAAGGGCGGACCCTACGTGATGTGGGATGGCACCGACTACGCGCATGTCATGGTGCCGATTGCAGACAGGGAATAATCCCGGGATGGCT
>JBFGOQ010000094.1:0-7368 GCA_041565075.1 Gammaproteobacteria bacterium | reverse complement strand
GGGAACCACCCGATCCCATTCCGAACTCGGAAGTGAAAACGCTCAGCGCCGATGGTAGTGTGGGGTCTCCCCATGTGAGAGTAGGACACCGCCAGGCTCTAATATAAAACCCCGGATGCTAATGTGTCCGGGGTTTTTTATTGGACACGGGGAGACCCCACTATTGTTTATTGTGGGGCTTTTTCACTGCGTGAAAAAGTCCAGCCACTCGCCACAGGCTCGAGGCCTTCGCGGCACTTTCACATCCGTGTGCGGCGTAGGGTGAGCACGGATCAAGCCGAAGCCAACAGTTTGGAGTTCCTGCTGGTCAGTCTGTGTACGCCCACCACCCTATGCGGCGAGTATACGGGCGGTGATTATCGAGATTGCCCAACTTCCATTCGCGAAACTCCTGCGAGCGCAGATCGTCGGGACGTTGCCAGCTCCGCTCGCGAAAATTGTCCCAGACATACTCCCGCAAAAATCCCGCTTGCTCAATCTGCGTAAGTTCATCGAGGTAGCGATCCTGCAGCTGTGGCCGATCTTGCACCTGTTGACTCCAGGATTGTACGAGCAAGTGGCGCGCCGAGACTTCGCACTCGAAACTGCTGTTACGCGCGGGATTGTCACCGCCAATGCCCAGCTTGCAGGTGCTTTCACCGAGGCTGTAAGTGACCCAACTATGCAATGCAGGGTCTGTGCTCAGGTGAGCAGTGGCGGGCAGGAAATACACGTCGCCGTCTGTCAAGCCATCGCGCAGATACACGTTGGTGTCACATGCCGTATTGAGTGCCAGCAGACTCAGACACACAAGTGCCATCGAATTTGATAAAAGTCGTTTTCCCATAGACAAGTGTCCGGTACCTGAGTGGTCACGCGATCAATTGGACAAGCGAAACGGGATTATTACGCCTTTGTAATGGTAACTACTTGCGGGTCTTCGCCCGCCACTTGCCATCCTCACCCTTGACGTATTGCTGCTTGACGGCATGCCAGGCCACGGCGTGGGCGCGGCCCTCTTCCTTGTATTGGGCCAGGGCGCTGTTAAACGCCTCCTTGTAAATATCCTGTGCATGGGGAACCCTGGCCAGGGCCTTGCGGACGTTTGCGGGCAAATTGCTGCGGTCGTGGTAGGGCATGGGCAAATACAGCCAGGCTTGGCACTGAGACCTGCAAAAAGTATAGCCACCTGCCGTGCAAGTCGCTGCTGCACCTCTGATTACTCCCCAACCCGGCCAAGCGGGATCGAGTACCATTAAGGTCCGTCAGGCTGGCTGCAAAACAAATTTCTTTGAAAGCTGAGCAACTAATCGGACCGTGGGTGATCCGCTATCGCTGGTGGATCATGGCTGCAGTCGCTCTCGTCGTCATCGCCTGCGGGAGTGGCATGCGTCTGCTCATCATCAACAACGACATGCGGGTTTTCTTCAGTGCGGAAAATCCGCAACTCGAAGCCCTGGAAGCGCTGGAGAACATCTACACGCGCGATGACAACGTTTTTTTTATCCTGGAACCCGCCGACGGCGATGTATTCACACGTGACACCCTGATCGCTATCGAACAACTGACTGCCAGCGCATGGCAGATGCCGTATTCCAGCCGCGTCGACTCCATCAGCAATTTCCAGTTCAGTCGGGCCGACCAGGACGATCTGGTAGTCGAAGATCTGATCCAAGACGCCGCCGAGCTCAGTGACCCTGAAATCGCGGCCAAGAAACGTGCAGCCCTGTCCGAGCCATTGCTGGTGGGCCGATTGGTTTCCCCCAGCGCTCATGTTACCGGTATCAACACGACGATCATCGTGCCTGGTGAGTCCCATGACGAAGTCAATCAGGTAACGCACTTCGCGCGGAACCTGGTGCTGGATTTTGAACGCGAGTACCCCCGAATCAAGGTGCACCTGGCGGGAGGCATTATCGCGGACGCAGTCTTTGGCGAAGCTGCCAAGCAGGACGCCTTGACCCTGGTGCCGATCATGTTCGTGGTGCTGACTGTCCTGGTCGGTTTGTTGTTGCGCTCGCTGGTCGGCACTTTGGCAACTGTCATGGTGATCCTGTCCGCTACGGCCACTGGCATGGGACTGGCAGGCTGGCTGGGTATCCAGCTCACTGCAGCATCGGTGGCTGCACCGGTCATTATTCTCACGCTGGCTGTCGCGGACAGTGTACATATGCTGGAAACCGTGTTTCAGCAAATGCGCCTGGGCAAGACGAAGTCCGCGGCAATTACGGAATCCCTGCGGGTAAATTTACGGGCAATTTTCCTGACCAGTGTTACCACCAGCATCGGCTTTCTGAGCATGAACCTCTCGGATGCACCGCCATTACGCGATCTTGGCAACATCGTGGCAATGGGCGTGATTGCAGCCTTTGTGTATTCGATTTTGCTACTTCCATCTCTGCTGTCGGTGCTGCCCCTGAGAGTCAGAGAAAGCGCCGCCGAGGCCGAGTGCCCACCCTGCGATCGCTGGGCCAACCTGGTACTCAGGCATACGACGCCGGTGTTCTGGATCACGCTGAGTGTTGTGGCAGTGATAGGCGCAGGCACGTTTCGCAACGAACTTAATGATGATTTCATAAAATATTTTGGCAAGCGCTTCGAGATTCGTCAGGCGAGCGATTTCATGGAACAGAACCTGACCGGATTCAATGTCATCGACTATTCACTCAAGGCAAGCGGACCCGGCGGAATCAACGACCCTGAATATCTTACGACCGTGGAAAATTTTGCCAATTGGTATCGCACTCAGCCCAAGATTGCTCATGTCGCCAGCCTGACCGACATCGTCAAGCGTCTGAACAGGAACATGCACGGAGACGATCCTGGTTTTTATAGTGTGCCGGCAGAACGTGAATTGGCTGCGCAGTATCTGCTGCTTTATGAAATGTCGCTGCCATTTGGTCTGGATCTGACCAACCAGATAAACATCGACAAGTCTTCGTCACGGATGAGCGTGCTACTGCGGGATGTCACGGCACGAGAAATCCGTGAAATGGATGACCGAGCGCGTGCCTGGCTGCAAGCCAACGCACCCGAACACATGTTTACCTACGGGACCGGACTATCGGTGATCTGGGCACATATTTCCGCCCGCAATATCCGCAATATGTTGCTGGCGTCAGTGCTGGCCCTGATGCTTATCTCGGTGTTGCTGGCACTGGCGCTGAAGAGCTGGAAAGTCGGGCTGCTGAGCCTGGTGCCCAATCTCACGCCTGCTTTGATGGCTTTTGGGGTGTGGGGCATGCTCGTCGGCCAGGTGGGATTGGCCCTTTCCGTCATCATCTCCATGACCCTGGGCATTGTTGTGGATGACACCGTACATTTTCTGAGTCGTTACCTGCGCGCGCGGCGCGAGCGTGGCATGACACCACCCGAAGCCGTGCGCCGGGCTTTCAACACCGTGGGTACCGCGATCTGGATCACGACTGTCGCGCTGGTGGCGGGTTTTGCCGTGCTGGCGATTTCCCCCTACAAGATGAGTGCCGACATGGGAACGATGTCGGCACTGACCATCGCCTTCGCCCTCGCTCTGGACTTCCTGTTACTGCCCACCCTGTTATTAAAGACCGACAAAGCCCGGACGCAGGCCCCGACCCGGGGCGGGTGATAATCTCGCGAATCGGCAGCTTCGCAGGGGGCGGGATCTGCCCCCGTCCGCCTCAATGGCACAGCCGGCTCATTTGATTTCGGCGGTCGCTACCTTTATCTCGTATTCGCCGATCGAGACCAGATCGCCGTCATCGAGCTGACACGTGCCAAATTTCTGGCCGTTGACGAGCGTGCCGTTGGTGCTGTTCAGGTCCTCGATCCACAATCCCTTCTCGTTGGAGAAGAGCAGCGCGTGGTGTCGGCTTACAAACTCGCTGTCGATGAAGATATCGTTATCTTCTGCCCTGCCGATAATCAGCTTGGCGCCGTATTCAGTCCGGATCGGTTGCATGACCGGTTTCTTGTCGAGCATGAGCGTGAGCATGCTGCCATCGGCAAATTTCTCAGGGTCGCTGCGTCTCGCCGGCGGCTCGCTCATAGCTGCCCCTTGCTGCAGTTCTTTGCCGGGCATTTGCGGCTCTGCCAGCAGTGCATCCCGCTCTTGCTCGGCTACCGACAACTTGGTCTCGAGTTCACGCATCAGCAAGAGTTGCTTGCCCAACTGGTCCTGAATATCTGAATAGTCCAGTAACTGGCTTTGCAGCTCGTGGTTTTGTTCTGCTTCCCTGGCAAATTCCTGTTGCATCGTCGTGAGTCGCCGACGGGTCGCTTCCAGTTCTTCCAGCAATTCGGCATGTTTCTCGTCGCTGTGACCGGCTGTTTCTCTCATGACTTCTGCATCTCGCAATTGCTCACCCAATTGCTCAAGCAGCGCGTCTTTTTCCGACAATTGTTCCGCTAGTTTTGCATTTTCGGCCTGTGCCCGTTCGACCTGCTCATCGGGGTTCTGGTCGGGTTGTAATGCTTGCGCCAACTCAGATTGCTCGCTCAACAACTGGGCGAGTTGCTCCTGCAGTGATGAAGACAGCGCTTCGCTGGTCTCCAACTGTGAGCTGATAGCGTCTTCAATCGCCTGGTATGCGGCCAGCTCCTTATCAACATCACCGGCAGAGTTTTTCAGGTTTTCAAGCTCGGGTTGCATCGCCTTCAGCTCGGCCAGCGATACGGCGTTGGCATCCTGTTGGCTGGCCTGCTTTGCCATGGCGTCCCTGAGCTCGGCAATTTCCTGCGATCGTTCGTCAAGATTCGAAGTCAGTTCTTTATTGAGATTTACTTGCTTGTCGAGCTTGGCTTGCGTCTTCTCAGCAGCTTTGAGCTGTTTGCGCAATTTCCTGAGCTCGCTTCTTGCCGCAGCAAGATCGGCCTTTTGTGTGCTGCTCTTGTCCTCGATCCTGGCAAGCCGGGCTTCATGCCTGGTGACCCGTTTCTCCGCAGCAGTCAATTCGCGTTTCAGGGGGGCCAGTTGATCGACTTCCAGCCGGCTTGCTTCCAGCTTTCCTTCGAGTTCTGCCATAGCCTGCTTCGCATCGCGCAGCTCCAGTTTGGTGGAATCCAGCGCCACGCGGGTTTTCTCGTGGTCAATGGTTGCAGTGGCCAGCTGCTCATCGACCTCACTGCGTCTTTCGAGCTCACATCGCAGCCACTCGTTTTCATCAGAGCTCTTGGCAATGGCGGCATCGAGCCTGGCCAATTGCTGGTCCCTGCCGCTCACCTCTTCTGCCAGCGAACTGATCCTTGCTTCCGCATCTGCGGCGGTGGTTGATTCGACTTGCGCGGCGAGTTGTTCAATTTCCTGTGCCAGCCGCTGGTTCTCGGTGTTGCCTTCGGCCAGCTGATTCGTCAGCTCCTCACGCGCCTTGGTCGCGCTGGCTAATGCGGTTTCCAATTCCTGGATGCGGGCGGATTCTGCTTCCGCCGCGCCCGCTGCTTCGGCCTGGCTGGCCTCCAGTGCAGCCGTCTGCAGCTCGGCTATTTCCTGATCTTTTTGTTCCAGCTGGCTGCCGAGGGCGTCCATTTTTTCAGTCAGCGCCTCGACCTTCCGCTGCAGGGCGCTTGCATTTTCGGCCTGTTTTTCGAGCGCACCGATTTGCAGATCGCTTTCCTGAACTTTGAACTTGAACTCCAGTATTTCGCCATCGCGGTCCAATAATGCGGACTGCAACTCATTGATCCGCAGATCACGCTCGCCCAGCGTCTTTTGCAGTCCTTCAACCAGGATTGCCTGTGCACCTTTCTCTTTGGCCTCTGCCCGCGCCAGGTCGAGCTGCTTGCTGACCGAGGCTTTGGATTCCGCTTCCTGTTGCAATTCTTCGCGCAACTGGCTCAGGCCCGTTGTCAGCGAAGAAATCTCGTCCTGGTTCTTCTTTAGTTCATACGACGTCTTTGCCAACACCTTCCTGGATTCCTCGGCGGCAACCACGTTGGCTTCGAGTTTCTTCAACAGGTCCCGGTTGGTTCGTTGCTCGTCTTCGAGCCGCACCTCCAGGCTGGCAATTGCCTGATCCCGGTGGTTGACCTCCATCTCGAGATCTTTCTTGCGTGCTTTCAGGTTGCCAAGCTGCTCGGACAGCGTGGCAATCTTCTCGAGGATCGTGAGATCTTCTGCCAGGGCCAAATCCGGCAAGGTATTCGCTGCTTTGCCGGCGGTGCTTTTGCCGCGGGCCCCGTTCGCTTTTTCCCCGACCTTCCTGGCCGCTGATTTTGTGTTCGCTTTGCCCTGACCAGCGTCTGGTTTTGCGCCTGGCGACCCCGCCTTATTGGCCGGGCGGGGCTTTGCGGTGTCGATTTCATCAGTCGCTGCCTTGAAGTCAGGGTCGGTCTTGCGACGACATTTGTTCTGCACCGGTACCACGTGCGGGACAAGTTTGTTCTGATCGGCAATGTGGCGAACGATCTCACCGGTAATGGACTGGCGCTGCTTGGTATACACCACCTGCATGGCGTTGCCGCACAAAACGTTGATGAATCTTGGCGTACCGCCGGTGTAGCGGTATATAAGGCTGTGCGCCTCGTCGGTAAATTGCACGCATTGCCGGCCGCCGGCTAACTGGAGGCGGTGCCAGATATAATTTGCAGTTTCCTCTTCCGTATAAGCGCGAATGTTAAAACGCACATGGTGCTTGGCGGTGATCTGGCTCATTGCCGGCGAATCCATGATCTTGCGCAGATCATTGCAGCCCGCCAGAACGAGATTGACAATCGGCTGGCCCTTGTAGTGGATACTGGTCATCCACCGGAGCTGCTCAAAGACTTTCGGATGCAGCAAATGCGCGTTATCCACCAGCAGGATTACGGGGTCGCCAGCCTGTCCCTGCTGCTTCAAAAACTCGCTCAGGATGTTTCGCAGTTGCTCCGGCGTACCGGAAATCTCCCCGAAGCCAAACTGTGCGAGTATCGAAGCGAAAAGACTTTCCGGGTTCTGTAAGTTATCCGCTATCGTTGCAACGCAGATTTGCTCGAGCGCGGTTTTGCTGAACTTGGACAGCAGAGAGGTTTTGCCGGACCCGGGATGGCCACAGATAACGACCAGCCGGTCAAATTCTTCAGTGGCGTCTGCAAGATGGGCCGAGATATAGGAATATTGCTCGGCAAGAAAAAGTTCCGAAGGGTTGTTGATCCGGGTAAACGGTGCACGCCCTAACCCGAAGTACTCGAGATACTCCGGTGGCGAGTCAGTATTCGGGAGTGCGTCTCCCATGCCGGTCCCCGGGATTCAGTTTTTTGTTATATGTCTTATCCGTCTGCCCGCGGGGATTGCTCGATGAAATCTTCCCTGACTTACTGGCGCTCTTTTTGTACCCGTGGGCGCTCCATTCGTCACTAAAGATGCCTAAACCCGCGGCCGGGTGCAAGTCATGTCTAGGAAACGAATATAAGCCACTAAAATCAAGGGGTTTTTGG
>JBFGOQ010000093.1:0-7525 GCA_041565075.1 Gammaproteobacteria bacterium | reverse complement strand
AGTGCGAATGTCAGTTGCTCAGCGGTCCAGCATGGGCACCCGCCCGGTTCCTGCAGGACACAAGGCATAGGCGGATCCGATTTCTTTTTCTTCTTGTTATAGTTTTCCAGAATCCTGCGGTTCGGGGTATCCAGCTTTTCAGGGTCCCCGTCCGGTGCCAGGAGTTCTGCATCATGGGCCTCGCAGTAGGCAACACAGAGTCCATACAGGCCCGGCGTTGCATCTCTCAGCACGTCACAAACCGTTTCCTCCGCTGGTGTTTTGCCATCAGGCGTTTTCGCGACGGAGGGCTGCGGGATAGCCAGCAGTCCTGTGATCACGCTGACTGCCAAGCTTGCAAACAGAGATTTCATATCAATCCTCCAAAGACCTATTCTTGATTTATTGCCGGTCATTGAAGTCTGTTGCTCCTTGACCGGTTTTAGGTCTGATCACCGACAGGCACCTGGTCGGCTGAGTTTGTGAAAACTTACCGGTGTTCTGTAATTAAATTTAGTCGATCCCGGGGAATTTCCCTACTCGCGGAGGCTTATGTAAAGTCCCGGCAGGTGACCACAGGATGGTTGCCAATTGGATCAAAGAGTTGAAACAGCAGATATATCGCTACAGCGACCAGGTTGCCATGTTCTGAGTCGGTCAGGTGGCGATGGAGTGGTGCCGGCGGAGAGATTCGAACTCCCGACCTACTGATTACAAATCAGTTGCTCTGCCAACTGAGCTACGCCGGCATTTCGTTAAACTGTATACCCGCCATCCCTGGCGCCACCGATTTACCTCGATCAGGCCCCTGCCCGGACTCCTGTCCGGGCGTTCGTGCCGCTGCGTTTGTCCCCCGGACAAACGGTCAGCACTTACCCAACTGAGCTACGCCGGCTTACTGGATGACAACGCGGCCGCTATTCTAGCTGATCACCCGGTTGCTGGCAGACCCTGGACGCGAGGCGAATGATGCGCCCTGCCGCCACCTGGAAATCCGCGGGATCGATGCGCACCGAGGCATCCGGGACAAAATCCAGCCAGAACACGGTGCCTTGCCGGGTGCGGCGGGCAATCTGGGGCGCGAAGCCGAGCGCCTTGATCTCACGAAAACGACGCTGTGCCCGGCTGCGTTCGCTGAACACCCCCAAGGACACCGCATTCTCGCGCTCACCCGCGGGCTCAATATATATGTCCGCAACGCCGCGCTTGCGCAGCGCCTCGACTTGTTCTTGCGCCTCGGCCCGCGTTTCGCCCGGGGGCAGGAAGATCCAGTACCCCACCCAGATCTGTCCCTGGGCACGCCGCCTTTCACCGGTCAGGCCCAGCGCGCCCAGGCTGAGCTGCGCAGCCTGCACTTCATCATCATCCGTAAACGGTCCGAGGCTCAGGCAACGCCGGCTGACCAGCGACGGGTCAGATTCGGCGACATTACCTGTTGCGGACTGCGTTAGAACCGCTTGATCCGTGTTTCCGGATCCTTCGGTGACCAGGCTCAATAGCGGCACACCTATGTCATCAATGGCGTCTGCGTTGGCCTGCTGGTCTTCATTGGTCACCATTTGCAGCCCGAAGAAAACCAGATTGGCCGCAAGCAGTGCCAGGAATATTGCTCTAGCCATGTGCTTTCACCGTTGCGGTTCCCCGGCAAGAAGCGCCACGCCGAGCAACACCAGGTCGGGCTGCTCATCGACCTCCATCGCTACCAGCGGAACGACACGATCGGTTTCGCCGCCCGTAACGAACAGCCTGGGCGCTGCTGCACACTGGGAAGATATTTCACCATAGGCGCGCTCCACCAGTGCCGCACAGGCGTGGCAAACTCCGGCCACCACCGCATCGGCGGTATTGTCTGCAAACAGTTGTCCGGGGGCCTTGGAACTCTCGTGCACATGCCGCGTACCGGTGAACAGGCTCTCCGCCTGCAGGTGCGACCCCGGCATGATCATGCCACCACGATGCTCGCCCCTGGCGTCCACCCAATCTATGGTAACCGCGGTACCGGCATCGACCACGCATAGCGGTCCCTTGTGTTGCGCGCGTGCCGCGATCATTGCACACCAGCGGTCGATCCCGAGCGTCTCAGGTTGCACATAGGCATTCCGCAATCCGCAGGCTTCCCGGGTGGATGAAAGATAAACAGGCGGCGCGTGCCCGCGCGACAACAACCAGGCTTCAAACAACTGCTCTACGGTCTCGTCCGCAACGCTGGCGACAAACACACCATCGCTGGTAATTTTCGCGCTGTCCTCCAGCGTCGCCTGCCAGTCGCTGCCGAGCAATTCCCGATGACGCACTCGTACGTGATGCGAGAGACGCTCACCATTCCAGCGCGCCATTTTCAGGTAGGTGTTTCCGATGTCGGCAACAATAATCATTGAGGTCTCAGGCTTAATTGTGCGGAGACGATGTGCTCGAGTTTTCCGTTTACTTCCAGTTTAAGCGCGCCCGCAGCGTCGATGCCCCGCGCCACCCCTGACAACTTGCCGGCAGGCGTCTGCACCAGCACGGGTCTGTTCCGATATGCGTCGGCAGCGAGCCAGTCGTTGATGAATACTCCGAAACCCTCAGTTGCATAAGTCACCAGACAATCCAGCACCTGTGAGATCACGGCCGCTGCCAGGGCATTGCGTCCGGGCACCTTGCCGGGCGCGGCTTCGCGGATATCGGCCGCGTGCAGCCCACCCATCGCATTGATCCGGGCGCGGCTTTGCTCATCGAGCGCGTAGTTTATGCCGATACCCACGACCATCCTGGCCCCACCACCCGGTTCGCTGCGCAATTCAGTCAGTATGCCGCCAAGCTTGCCCCCGCCCCAGATCAAATCGTTCGGCCACTTGAGCAAAGTGCCCGGCACCCCACACTGCGCCAGGACATCACGGATTGTCACGCCGATTGCCAGACCGAGCGTCGTCAGTTGTGCGTGGGAATTTTCAAACATCCAGGCCAGGCTCAGGCAAAGAGCGCCGCCAAAGGGTGCCTGCCAGCTGCTGCCCATGCGGCCCCGCCCGGCACTCTGGTATTCGGCGATGGATATATTTGCCATGCCCGGCGGCGGTGCAGCGCGTTCCAGCAAACGCTGATTGGTGGAACCGGTAATCAGCAGTATTTCCATGTCGGCGATGCGGTCCCTCGCCTTGGCCGGCAGACCCGCGCGTATGCGCACACCTTCCAGCAACTCCGGAGGCGTCGTCAGCCTGTAGCTCTCGCCGGATTCACGTTCGATTTCAAGACCGATTGCTTTGAGATTGTGCAGCGATGCGGCGACGCTTTCCGGTGTCATGGATAAGGCACCGGCAATCTGAGCTGCACCATGCGACTGTCCGTCAGAGAGTAAGCGAATCAGTGCTTCCTCCCGGCGTTGCCCGGCAGTCATGGTTTCTTTTTAAACAACATGAGCATGGCCATGCGGTTTTCGGTTCCGGCGCGCAGGCGAGCAATGTTGCTGCGATGAGTAAACACAATGAACAGCGTCATGATCAGCAGGAAAACAAATGCAGGCGAGGAGATGCCGCTCGTCACTCCACAATAAACAGCCGCGACGGCAATCGAGACCGTGGTTGCAAGACTGACGTAACCGCTCAGCGATACGATGAGCAGCCAGGTCACGAGTATCACCAACAGTGCCTGCCAGTTTATGAAGGCCAGCGCGCCAGCGAGAGTCGCCGCGCCCTTGCCGCCCCTGAAGCCGTGATAAAGCGGGAACACATGTCCGACTACCGCCGCGGCGCCGCACGCGACCTGTAACCAGCCGGCCTCGATGCCGGTGGCAGCGGGTATGCCCGGGATATCGACAAGGGGTAACCAGGCAGCGGCGAGCGCGCCCTTGCCGACATCGATCACCACGACCAATGCGGCAAAGAACCAGCCCTGGGTGCGCAAGGCGTTCGTGCCTCCGGCGTTGCCGCTGCCCATTTTGCGAATGTCGACATGCCCCAGGAAGCGCCCCACCCACAGCGCACCCAGCACGGAACCTAGCAGATAGGCGAGCAGGACTTTGAGAAGGATTTCGGTCACGTTACAGTTCTTGATATGTCGCGAAGCGCCCGGGCCCGCGCATATTAACATCGCCACGCCAGGATTAAGGGCATTGCGGGTGCAGCGCGACGATCCGGGTTAAGCTATCGGCAAAAGCAAGCAGCGAAGACCATGCAGGCCGCAACTCCCGACCAGGAACTCTGTCTCGTCGTCAATCCCGCCGCCGGTCGCAATCGCGGCGGCCGGCTGGCCTCGCGCATTGCTGCTGCGCTGTCTCTGGACGAAGCCCAGGTCTTTAGAAGCACCGGCCCGGGCAGCGTACGTGCACTTGTGCGCGAGGCAGTGGCAAAGGGTTACATCAAGGTCGCGGTGGCCGGTGGCGATGGCAGCATATTCGAGGCCTTAAACGGCCTGATCGATGCCGGCACGCCGGCGGCGCTGGGCATTATCCCCGTGGGTACCGGCAACGACTTCATCAAGGCGGCAGGCATCCCGCTGGCCTGGCGCGATGCCTGCAAACGGATTGCCAGGGGCCGCATGAAATCGGTCGACGTGGGGCGCTGCAACGAGCTTTATTTCGCCAACGGCGTGGGCATCGGACTGGACGCCGAAATCGGACACACTGCCCAGGGGCTATCGTGGTTTCGCGGGCCCATGGTGTACCTCGCCGCCGCCTTTCGCACGCTTGCCGGTGGCATCAATGCACCGGAAGTCTCCATACGCTTCGACGACGACGAGCTCGTGCAGCGTATCACCCTGGTCGCGGTATCAAACGGCTCCTGCTATGGCGGCCTCTTTCATATTGCGCCCGATGCCAGCATTAACGATGGCGTGCTCGATCTGATCATTGCCGATCATGTCACCCGGGCCAAAGCGATGCGGCTGATTCCAAAAGTCATGCGCGGCGACCACCTCGATGATCCCGCCGTGCGATACCTGCAAACCCGCACCGTCAACATTCGCTCCAGGGTCGCACTGCCCGTGCAGATCGACGGCGAACTGATTGAAGGCGGGCTCAAGGAACTCGATATCGAAGTGTCGCCGGCACGAATCAGGCTGCTTTGCTGAGCTCAGACGCGTCGGGTGCGCGCGCCCAGGTAAATTCCGGTCAGCGCCAGGCTTGCCCCCAGGGCCTCGGTCGTGCCAATGGCGCGGGCAAAAAACAGCACATCCCAGATGTACGCAAAGGTGGGCTGAATCAGCAATACCAGTCCAACTTTGGAAGCCGGCAGCCTGGCGAGGCTCGAAGATATCAATACCCACCCGAACACCTGGGTAACCAGACCGTAAGCCAGTAACAGACTGCCCTCGCGCAGATTCGGGACAGCCAGTGACTCGGCATTGCCCAAGGCGAACACCAGCAGGAAAGCAGTGCTGCCCAGGGAGGCGATGGCGACATCCGCCACCGGCGAGGTTTGCTCGCGCCCGGGCGCCAGCCGGGCGCGCCGCAAGGCCAGTACGTAAGCGCCGTAACACAGGGCAGTCAGCAGCCCAAGTACGACACCCCGACGATAATTTTCGGCAAGTCCCGACCAGTCGAAGCCGACAATCAGCGCAAGGCCTGTAAAGGCCAGCAAGATGCCGGCGACCAGGGCCGGGCGCAGCTTTTCTTTAAATATGGCCACGCCGGCAACGGCGAGCACGAAGACCTGAAAGTTGGCCAGCAGGGTCGACAGGCCGGGGCCCAGGTAGATGATGCTGCGGTGCCAGAATGCGAGATCCAGCGCGAACAGCAAGCCGGCCAGGACCAGTACACCAAATACGGTTTTGCCGGGACGCAGCGATTCCCGGCGCGCCAGCAATACCGAACCGAGCACGACACCGCCAATCAGGGTGCGATAAAACGCCGACGTTGTGGGGGGCACCTGCAGCAGGCGCACGAATACCGCCGCAAAGCTGATCATGATGGCGCCGCCAATAAGCTGGAGCATCGCAAGACGGCTGGCGCGCGCGTCATCCGCAGACATGCACTATCACTCCAGTTCCAGCAGCAGGGTTCGCGACAACACCTCCTGCTCGCGGCCCATGCCGCCAATCAACGCATAACCGTCGGCGAGCTTGACCAGCCCGCGATGATCCATGCTCGCAACAGGCAGATCCGGCATTTTTATCCAGCCGCTCAGCTGCAAATCATAGGCAAAAACTGTCGACGACGGTTGCGAAGGATTACCGTCATAACCGATGCCATCATAGTTGTAAGGATTGTCGCTGCCGCCGGCGAAAAAAATCTTCGTCGATGCATTGGCGCCCGCGGCCATGCGATAAAGCGCAGGCCCGGGATGGTGCGCTATGGGCGTCCAGTCAATATGTTCGGGCCGGTTCGCATCTATGACACCCTTGAAACACAACGCGGAGGATAAGAACGATCGCTTGCCTTCCGCCCGCGGCACGACCTTAACGCCGTCGCAGACAATAATATTGTTGCCGACAATGCCGCCCGCGTGACCGAATACGGGCGGACCCGGAAAGGGCGTTGCTGCAAACCAGGTATCGGTCGCGGTATCCAGGACCTGCACCAGGTCCACGTTGTCGGTGTCATGCCAGCCGCTGACAAGATAGACATAACGGTCGCGATAGACGAGCGCCACCGTATCGTCTACCGGCACCGGCATGGGGGCGAGTGTCTCGTAGCGCAAGGTGGCAGGATCAAGGCGGTGCACCAGCGGCACCGATTTCTCACTGCCGTCTTCGGCAACGGTGTAACCACCGAAAATATACACACGGCCTGTCACGCTGACTGCGGTTGCTGCCAGGCGCCCACCCGGCCCGGGCACGTCGGCAAGTTGTCGCCAGTGCCCGGCGTCAAATCGGGAGCGGGTCTTGCCCGCATCGCGTTCGAGAACCCATGCCGTACTTGTGGTGTCGCGCCAGGTCTTGCCGGGCCCCAATCCAAGAAAGCTGAAAACGAAGTCGCGGCCATGCAGTTGCAAGGCGGCTACTGCGTTATTGGTGACGGCTCGGGGCAGGGGTGCGAGTGCCTGGCGGGCCGGGAGCTTCGGGTCATCACTTGCCGGCGTCGGCTCGGGTGCCTGGCAGGCTGTTACCGAGGCCAGCGCCAGCGCCAAACCAAGGCCCCTGTAAGCCATGTAACACCCTCTTTAGGCGGCCCAAAACGCGCCGAGCATAGCACGCGAACCGAACTCTTCTTGCTTGACAAAGACGCCCGTTTCTATTATTTAGATAATTGCCTAAATATTGAATTACAATGAAACAACAAGCTCTATTCAAGGCCCTGGCAGACCCCACGCGCCGGCAGATTCTCAAGCGCCTGCGCCGGGGCTCGGCCACGGCTGGCGAAATCGCGGAGGACTTCGCCATGACCCGGCCGTCCCTGTCACACCATTTCAACGTGCTCAAGGAGGCCGAGCTGCTGCGCAACGAGCGGCGCGGCCAGCACATCGTGTATTCGATCAACACCACGGTGTTCGAAGACGCCGCGGGCTTGTTACTGGACTTGTTCGGACAGAGCAGAACAAAGACCAAACGGGGCAGGAAAAAATGAAAGCAGACCGCGCCGATCTTATTTGCATCGCAGTCGTGATAGTACATTTCGTGCTGGTGGCCGTGTTCT
>JBFGOQ010000092.1:0-7709 GCA_041565075.1 Gammaproteobacteria bacterium | reverse complement strand
TTCTGCGTCATCACCACAATATCCGGTTTGTTAGCCGCCAATGATGTCGTTGACATCACGAAACCCAGAGTGGCTAAAATGATTGTTCTTTGCATTGGAATCCCCTCAACAATTACAGCGGCAGGCACCTTTGCCCGCCGTTTTTATGACGCTCGCGTTATGCTCGCGATGCTCAGTGTGCAAATATAAGCAGAATCTCGCCCACATTTCCTGCCGGGATGGTAGAAATGCGTTGCATTATGTTAAGACGCCTTGCGTTTCGGCAGTGGCTCAAAACGCATCACATAACTAAAGATATCCGGTGAAGCTCCGGCTTTCGCATCAAGGCACCATCGGTACAAATTAAAATGCTGCCGGATTACACCCCCACAAAAGTCGGGTCCGCGCCAAAACCGAGACGAATTACTTGAATGCCAACAAGGTAATGAGTTCGGCGATCATTGCCGGTTGATTCTCCCCCTTTACCTCCAGTGTCGCCTCGGTCCTGACTCTCCAGTGTCCCGCCTTTTTCTCCTCAACGGCTGTGATCTTCTGACGAGCACGAATCTGGCTGCCAACGCGTACGGGCCTGAGAAATCGAACCCTGTCCAGACCATAGTTAATACTTACTGCCAGATCCTCCGGCTTGAAGGCTTCATTCGTGAGGAGGCAGGGCAGCAGTGAAAGCAACAGATATCCGTGTGCAATGGTTCCTCCGAACTGCGTCTGCGACGCCTTTTCGGGATCGACGTGAATGAACTGGTGGTCGTTGGTTACGTCGGCAAACTGATTTACCCTGTGCTGTGTGATTTCCAGTCAGGCGGAAGGCTCGAGGGACTTGTTAACGAGGCCCAGCATTTTTTCTGACCTGCCCGGTTCATGCATGACAAGTCGCCTGCATCAAGCAATTATTCGTTCAATCATGCCTCTGCGCTGGCACTGAGGTAAACCGCAGCAGGGCCCGGCCGCCCTGGGCATCGATAACTTTGGCAAACAATTCTCCGGATGACTCATTGCCATAGCTCACTCTAGACTATAGATTGATATTGGCAAGCACTGCTATGCCTCGCCCTGGCGCTCGCATTTCCGCATGCGGTTTTGCCTGCCTTATGAGCGTGTTCTGCACGGTCAGGGCGCCGCCTTCTTTGCCACGGATGAGCAATCGCTTTAAAATGCCGCGCTTACGCTGACCCGAGCCGTTCCGCCCGGTTTTGTCCCTGAGGATCTTTATCATGCGAATTCTCGTCGCCCTCGCCGCCTTCACAGCCCTGTTCCTTGCCAGCGCCTGTTCGGATAAATCGCCGGACTCGCAGGCTGCGGTTACCGCCGAGGCACCGGCCAACGTATTGCTGGCGGAATGGACGGGCCCCTATGGTGGCGTTCCTGCTTTTGACAAGATGGATCTGGCCAGCCTGAAGCCGGCCCTGGAATTCGGCATGCAGGCGCAGCTGGCCGAGCTCGACGCCATCGCCGCAAACCCCGCCGCTGCTACCTTTGAAAACACCATTGTGGAGATGGAAAAATCCGGCAAGTATCTGGACAGAGTCTTCACTTATTACGGCATCTGGAGCGCCAACCGTTCGTCACCGGACTTCAGAGCTATTCAGCAGGAAATGGCACCCAGGCTGTCGGAGTTCCGCTCAAAGATTACTCAGAACGAAGCACTGTTCCAACGCGTCAAGTCTGTGTATGACGCGCGCAACAGCAGCAATCTGGACCCGGCGCAGAAACGCCTCGTGGAGCTTTCTTATGACAGCTTTGTACGTAACGGATCTACTCTGAAGGGCGCCAAGAAAGAACGTTATGCGGAAATTCAAAAGCGGCTTGCCGAACTTTACACGTCATTTAGCAATAATGTCCTTGCCGATGAAGAAAACTATGTTCTGTTTATCGACCAGACACAGCTGGGTGGTTTGCCCGATTCTTTCGTCAATGCAGCCGCTGCAGCGGCTGCCGAACGTGGGCAGGACGGCAAGTATGCAATCAGCAATACCCGCTCATCGATGAGTCCATTCTTGACCTATTCAGATGAACGAGACCTGCGCAGGCAAGTCTGGGAAACCTACTACAATCGTGGTGACAACGGCGATGCCTATGACAATAACGCCATCATCGCAGAGATTCTCAAGCTGCGTGACGAGCGCGTTGGTTTGCTGGGCTATGAGAACTTTGCTGCATGGCGGCTGGAAAACCGCATGGCCAAAAAACCCGCCAATGCCATGGCGATGATGGAGGCAGTATGGCCAGCGGCGGTGGCGCGGGTCGGTGAAGAAGTCGCGGATATGCAGGCCATCGCAGATGCGGCAGGTCACGACATTACAATTGAACCCTGGGATTATCGCTATTACGCCGAAAAGGTGCGCCAGGACAAGTATGACCTCGACTCGGACGAGGTGAAACAATATCTGCAGCTGGACCGGTTGCGAGATGCGATGTTTTTCGTTGCCGGAGAACTGTTTAACTTCAAATTCGATGCAGTACCCGAGGGCTCTGTGCCGGTATTCCACGAAGACGTCAAAGTCTGGGAAGTTACCGACAAGACCAGTGGCGAACACATCGGCCTGTGGTATCTCGATCCATTCGCGCGCAAGGGCAAACGCTCGGGCGCCTGGGCGACCAGTTATCGCAGCCACTCAACCATTGATGGCAAGAAAACGGTACTGTCGTCGAACAACTCAAATTTCGTCAAAGGTGCGCCGGGAGAAACCGTGTTGATTTCCTGGGATGACGCCGAAACCCTGTTCCACGAGGTGGGGCATGCGCTGCACTCGCTGTCATCAAAAGTCGATTACCCCGGGCTGAACGGGGGCGTGCGCGATTACACGGAATTTCAGTCGCAGTTGCTCGAACGCTGGCTGATGACCGACCAGGTCATCGACAATTTCCTGGTACACCACGAGACCGGCGAGCCCATGCCGGCAGAGCTGGTGACCAAAATCAAGAATGCTTCGAAATTCAATCAGGGCTTTGCCACCACCGAGTACCTGGCATCGGCCCTGGTTGACATGAAATATCATACGACTGACCCCGACGGTATTGACCCGGACGCCTTTGAGCGAGAGACGCTGGCTGAGCTGGGCATGCCGGACCAACTGGTGATGCGCCACCGCTCGCCACACTTCGGCCATATTTTCTCCGGCGAGGGCTATGCGGCCGGGTACTACGGTTATATCTGGGCCGATGTACTGACCTCGGACGCGGCCGAGGCTTTCGCAGAAGCCCCGGGCGGTTTTTATGACAAGGAAGTAGCGTCGCGCCTGGTCAAGCATCTTTTCTCGGTGCGAAATTCCGTCGATCCTGCCGTGGCTTACCGTGCTTTCCGTGGCCGCGATGCCCGGATCGAAGCCCTGATGCGTGATCGCGGCTTCCCGTTGCCACAAGCGACCGCCGCGGCATCTCAATAGGGCCACGCGGCAGGCCTGTCTGCGACCGGGAGTCTTGCCAGTCCCGTCAGCCGAATGCAGTGCGCATTGGCGAACGTTCGCCGCTCACACCACGCCTTGTGCAGGCGGCGGTTCTTGTCTGCCGTGATTATGCTGCATCATCTACACCGTCTTTCGCCCGTGTTAGCATAGGCAGCCTGCGACGATAAGAACAATTCGCGAGCGCACAAGCCATGACCTCAAGCACAGCGACCGCCGGACCGCCACTAAGTTACGGCGCCTACCCGGAGCTCTCCTGGCCCGCGGTGATTGTCGGCTGGTTTCTTGGCGTCATAATTGCAATTTCCATCGGTTATGCCGCCCTGATCCTCGGTTTTTCTATCGAAGGATCCGAGCTCGCGGCCATTCTCGGCTTCGGAATCCTGCGCGGCATTCTGCGCCGACGCAGCATCATTGAAAACAACATCGTGCAGACGGTAGCGAGCGGCGTTAACGGCGCCTCCTCCGGCATGATGTTCTCGGTCCCGGCCATTTTCATCCTGGGATACGGCGATAAGTTTGACCCGGTCCTGATGACTTTTGGTTGTATTGCAGGTGCGTTCCTCGGCATCGCTTTCATCATCCCGCTACGCAAGCAGATGATAGATTTCGAACGCCTGACCTATCCGGGCGGCGTTGCGGTCGCGACCATATTGAAATCGCCCGGCGCCGGCATCAGGAAAGCCAAGCTGCTGATCATCGCTGGCCTCATTAGCGGCTTCCTGCATTTCATCAGTAATTACACGGGGGTTTCCAACTGGGACCTGGGCGCCCAGATCGGCCTGCCCGATTATATGAATGGGATCTGGTACCTGTCGCTGCTCACCGTTGGTACAGCATTCATTGCGGGACGCGGCGGTGTGGCCTTCATCATTGGTGGTTTCGTCGTGTACTGGTTTATCGCACCCATGATGTCGGTCAGCGGGACTTTCCCGGTCGATGCGGCCACCGGCGTCGCTATCAGTGATCCTGGTGCATTACGCCTGATGCTCTTTCGCCCGCTGGGCATCGGCATGTTGATCGGCGGCGCCATGATGGGCGTCATCCTGGCCTTCCCGCTCATTACCAGCGCCATTCGATCCATGCAAAATGCGGCCAAGGTCGAGGCAGCGTCGTCCCGTGATGAGATGCCCATCAAGCTTCTTTACGTTGCGATCATCGGTGCGGCCGTGTTGCTGGCATTCATAGCCGTCAATTCGGTGGACTCGGTCGGCATCGGCCGCGGTGTCTTGATGGCAGTGTTGGGTACATTGTGGATCTGGATGGCGGGCATCATCTTGTCGGAAGCGATCGGGCGCACCAACTGGTCGCCGCTTTCTGGCATGACGCTGGTGGGCGTCACCATTCTGATTTTTGTGACCAGCGGTCTCGGCCGGGAAGATTCGATCATCGCCGCGGTCATGGTTGGCGCAGCAACTTCCGTAGCCATGTCTCAGGCCACGGACCTGATGCTGGATCTCAAGACCGGTTACCTGGTCGGCGCCACGCCACGCATGCAGCAGATGGGGCAATTTATTGGTGCCTGGCTGGGACCTCTGGTGGTTATCGTGCTGATCTTTATCCTGCACGAGGCGTATGGATTGGGTAGCGACAAGCTCCCGGCACCGCAAGGCCAGGCATTAGCCAGCATCATCGAGGGCATCCTCGGTGGCGATGTACCCCTTGATCGCTACGTTGCCGGCGCCGCATTGGGCGCTGTGCTTTCTGCCGTGCAGGGTGGCCTCGGCGTGACCGTCGGACTCGGTTTCTACCTGCCCTTTGCCATTGTCCTCACCTATTCTATCGGCACCGCGCTCAGGCTTCTCGCCGATCGCAAAATGGGCAAGCTGTGGAGCGAGGAAGTAGGTATCCCTGTGGCCGCCGGGTTCATTGTCGGCGAGGCGCTGGTAGGCGTCGGCTTCGCCATTAATGCCGTGCTCATGGCTTAGCGAGGCAGCATGAAAACACTTGGCTATATGTTCCTGATTGGCGGCTTCCTGGCCGGTGCTTTTGCTGCCTCAATGGAAACTATAGAGTGGCTATGGTTTGCACTTGCCATCGCCGACGCCGCGCTGGGCGTGTTCCTGATCAAGCGGGCCGCCCATGCCCATGCCCGCTCTGATGAAGTGTTGCACGGTAACCGTCGGGACCTGGAGCAGAGCCTGGCTAATATCGTCAGCAACCTGGGCACGCTGAAAGCCAGGAAGACTGATATCCCGACCTATGAAATGCGCTTCGAAATCGACAAGCTTTTCCGCGATGACCTCATTCGCTTCGCCGAGGCGCGCGAGGCCATGATGCACCTCTATGGTATCCAGGCCTACGCCGACGTGATGAGCGAATTTGCTGCCGGGGAACGCTATATCAACCGGGTGTGGTCGGCCTCTGCCGATGGCTACGTGGACGAGGTCCTGAGCTATGTCGACAAGGCCGAGGCCCAGTTCGAACATGCCCGCAAGCGCCTGGAAGTCATTCAGGCCACCTGACCCCGGCCGGTTCCTGCTTCGCCACGCCTGCCCTGGCGGAAAGTCAGGCGCAAATACACGTTCATGGTTGTATTTCGGGGTGTGCATGGGCAGCTGTCGATACGCGCAACTACCTATTGAAAATTCGCCGGCCGCAGCCATATTAATGTCAGGAAAAGCGCCCCCGGGCGGGGCTACTGAGCACCCGGCGGGAGCGCGAACTGGTGCTAGCCCGCCTGCCGAAACCGGCATAGCGGAAAGTTAGTAGGAACAGGCCGGGCTGCGCCGAGGGCGCATGACCCGGCCATTAGCGGAGGTGAATGAAATGACAAAATCACTTCTAAAAAGAGAAAACAAGGATGTATTGAGGACTCGGGATACCCTGACGCCTTTTGACGAGATGGATCGTATGTTTGATTTGTTCTCACGCGGCTGGATGCAGCCATTTGCTTATAACCGGCCATGGTTCAGCGAACTGAGCAACATCGACACGACCTTCCCTCGTTTTGACGTCATTGACCGCGACAAGGAAATCGTGGTTCGTGCGGAAATTCCGGGTGTCGAAAAGGATGATCTGGAGGTAACGCTGACGGACAACATGTTGACTATCAGCGGCAAGACTTTCAGTGAGGAAAAAGAGGAAGAAGGCGACTTCTTCCGGTCAGAAATCAGGCAAGGAAAGTTCAGCCGTTCGGTTACACTGCCGCACGACGTGAACGCCGACAAGGTTGTCACCAGGTTCAAGGATGGATTGCTGACGCTGACCATGCCTAAACTGGAAGTTGCCCGGCGCCGCCATATCTCAATCAGCTGAGTGGCGAGTTCCGAGTATCTCCGTCAGGAAGGGTCCGGCTTCAACCGGACCCTTTCTATTGCAGCTCCATGGGCCGATTCAACTCTCTCCGGCCGGTTTATTCATCGTTGCCTGCTGACCCTGCTTTTGTTCCTCAGGCTGATTGTCACCGGCACGGCAATATTGAGCCATAGAACCGTGAACATCAGCGTGTAAAGGCTTCAGTGCCAAGGATGTTGTTCTGGACACAGGCGATGTCCATAACTACGAAAGCAAGTTTGGCGCGCCCGGGCATGCCAAAACCGATCAGCCGGCTATTCGGCCAATCCACTCTGCTGGAAGCCGACACAAATCGTTACATTTCCAACGTTCAAATTACTGCCAATTGCCCCTAGAGTGAGCGAGAGCAAGAATTTTAAATGAAATCATATGGGGGCAAAATCATGGGTGACATGATAAGCAAATTGACAGATGCATTGGGTCCGGCCGGGTCCGGTGCACTGGGGCATGCCTTGGTTGGCCTGCTCATTCTTATTGTCGGATTATTTATCGTCAAATTGATTGCCGGCATCTTCAAGAAAATGCTTGGCAAAGTTTCCGCGCTGCGCCGGGAAAACGAAGATGGCACGATTACCGACCTGGTTACACCAATCGGTTCGCTGGTCAAAGGCGTGTTGACCATCTTTGTGCTGATGGCAGTGCTCGAACATTTTGGCCTGACCAACGTGCTTGATCCGTTAAAGAACCTGGTAAACAAGTTCATGGCTGCGGTGCCTAATATCATCGGTGCAGGCGTCATCGCCTATGCAGGCTGGATTATCGCCAAGATCGTGTCGCAGCTTGCCGGTGCGGCGCTGGGCAAGGTTGACCAGAAGCTGGCTGAAAAGACCGGCAATGAAGACATCAAGATCTCTAAGTTCGGCAGTGGCCTGATATTTGCCATCATCCTGTTGCCGATCGCGGTCTCGGCTTTGGGTGTATTGAATATCCCGGCGATATCGAACCCGGCCTCTGACATGATTCAGAAGCTGATGGCGGCGGTCCCGAATATTATCGGCGCTGGTATCGTGA
>JBFGOQ010000091.1:0-7723 GCA_041565075.1 Gammaproteobacteria bacterium | reverse complement strand
GCCACGCACCCCGGCCGTTTGCGTTGCAGCCTTACAGGCTGGCACGTGCGCAACACCACACGTCAACCCGCCGACATCCGGCCGAGCGCAGTGTGGACGCGAGGCTGGCGGCGGTGCTGCCGGTCGTCATGACATCATCGACGATGCCTATGTGTTCGCCGCTCAGGTCCAGATGGCAGGCGAAAGCGCCACGAATGTTGGCACGCCTGGCGCTTGCACCGAGGCCCGTCTGCGCTGTCGTGTCATGGCGGCGCGTGACCGCGTGCTTAAGCAAATTGATACCCGCCTGTTGCGCAGCCCAGCGGGCAATTTCGGCCGCCTGGTTAAAGCCCCGCGCACGCAAACGCGCGCGGTGCAGCGGTACCGCTACGAGACGCATGTCTGGGCTGGCCAGATGCGCTGCCATGTACATACCGAGCAACTGGCCCAGTAAGCGTCCGTTTTCCAGCCGCCCGGCGAACTTCAAGCCGGTGATCAGGCCTGCGAGACCGTCGCGGTAGGGTCCCAGGCACCAGGTCCTGGTAAAGGGCGGCGGGTCCCCAAGGCATCGCCCGCAAAGCACTGCCGAACCGGGGCTGCCAACGAGGCTCTCCGCGCAGCGCTCACAGGCATGTTCGAGGCGTGGCAGGTCCGCCAGGCACCCCAGACACGCGTCCAAACCGGCTTTCAGGCCGGTCTCGCCCCAGCACAGCAGGCAGCGTCGTGGGTAAACGATGTTCAGGAAATGTCTCAGGCATCTTTTCATCGCGTGGCATCCTTGCATTTGACAGCGCCTGGAGCACGACTACCATGGTCGCGCTGCATGGCGTAATCACCAGTACGCCGATGACCCTAGCACCGGGATCCGCGCACAATGAAACAACGCTTTATGCTTCCAGTGAATGACACCCGGGCCCCGGCGCAGGTTGTGACGGCTCACTTGCGTTGGCCGCTGACCTGATGCCTCAGCCACCTCATGATCCGGTGTTGCTGGACGCTGCGGAAGTCCGGCGCGCCGCTAACGCGGCGGCACGTACCTACGATGAGGCAGCGGCCTTGCAGAAAGTGGTGCGTGAACGCCTGCTGGAAAGGCTCGACTATGTAAGTTTGCAGCCAAAGGTCATACTCGATCTTGGCGCAGCAACCGGGCATGGCAGTGCGGCCCTGGCTCAACGCTATCCCGACGCTACGGTGGTGGCGGTCGATATTGCCGAACAAATGCTGTTGCAGGCCATGAGCGTTCCGGCGCAGCCCCGGGAATTTACGGCAGTATGCGCCGATGCTGCGGCTCTGCCCTTTCGCAACGCCAGCGTCGATCTGGTTTTTTGCAGCCTGCTGCTGCCATGGTGCAATGCGCCCACCCGCGTGTTCGAGGAGTGCCGGCGGATTCTGCAACCGGGTGGTTTGTTCAATTTCGCCACAGCCGGCCCCGACACGCTCTATGAGATGCGTGCCGCGTGGGCCGAGGTGGATTCCGCGACCCACGTTAATCGCTTCCTGGACATGCACGATGTCGGCGACGGGCTGCTGGCAGCCGGTATGGCGGAACCCGTGCTCGACGTTGACTATTTCACTCTGACCTACAAGACAGTCAAGGGCCTTATGCGCGATTTGCAGGCCAGTGGAGCGCATAACGCTACGCAGGGTCGCCCACGCGGTCTAACGAGCAGGGCACGGATGGCAAAACTGTGCGCTGCGTACGAGAAATTTCGTGGCGCCGACAAGCTTCTGCCAATGACCTGGGAAATCATTTTCGGACAGGCGTGGGGCCAGGCGCCCGGGCGTGCGCTGAATCAGCATACCGGCGAGGCACAAGTGCCACTGTCGATGATCACCCGCCGCCAGCGAGGCACAGGTGGTTAGGCGTTTATCCCGGCACCTTGCGGTCCTTGCCGGAACGTTTATAACAGTATGATTAAGATAAAGTTTTTACTGACCCATTGCTGTTCACATTGTTGCGGGGACAGCATGATTCGAGTACCATTCCGGCCTGTTTTGGCAGCCTGTGCACGGGGCGCAAAGGCTGCATAACCCCGAAAGACTGGATAAACGGCGGCAGGCGGAAGCGTACCGGCGACGGACGATCGCCGCGTCGTTGGTGGTGCGCGGTCGCTGCAAGGGAGCATGAATATGTCGAGTGGTTTCTTGAAATGGCCGGTGCAAGCTGTACTGACAGCATTGCTGCTCGGCCAGTCCCCCAGCGCGTCTGCTGAATGGGCACTCAACATGCCGCCAGGCGTCACGGATATCAGCCTCGAAATTTACAAGTTGCATATGCTGATTTTCTACATTTGTGTGGCGATCGCAGTGGCAGTTTTCGGGGCGATGATTTATTCCATTTTTCAACATCGCAAGTCCAGAGGCGTTGAGCCGGCCAAATTTGAGGGCAGCACCAAGGTCGAAATCGTCTGGACTTCAATCCCCTTTGTGATCCTGATTGCAATGGCAATTCCTTCCGCCCGGGCGCTGATCCAGATCGAAGACACCCGCGCGCCCGACATGACGGTAAAAGTGACCGGTTACCAATGGAAGTGGCAGTACGAATACCTTGATGAAGGCATCAGTTTTTACTCCAACCTTGCTATCGACTCGAACCTGGCACGGCAGGTGAAATCGGGCATTGATCCCAATAGTGTCGATAATTATCTGCTGGATGTCGACAATCCCCTGGTCGTCCCTGTTGGCCAGAAAGTTCGCATTCTGCTGACAGCCAATGATGTGATTCATGCCTGGTGGGTGCCTGAGCTTGGCGGCAAGAAAGATGCCATTCCAGGCTTCATTAACGAGATGTGGTTCAGGGTCAACGAGCCGGGCACTTATCGCGGGCAATGCGCCGAGCTCTGTGGTAAGGACCACGGGTTTATGCCCATCGTGGTGGTGGCGCTCGAAGATGCCGAGTACAAATCCTGGGTGTCTGAGCAAACCAGCGCCACGGCACCCTCGGGTGCCGCAGACAGTGCAGGCAACGTGCAGCCAGCGGTCGATGTGAGTCGCGACTACAGTGTTGCAGAATTGCTGGAGGCCGGTGAGAAAAGCTATATCACTCATTGTTCGGCTTGCCACATGATCAATGGCGCCGGCATGCCGCCTGCTTTTCCCGGCCTGGCAGGGAGCGGTCTCTCAGTCGGTGATTTAGCCGCGCATATCGATATCGTATTGAATGGTAAACCCGGCACCGCGATGGTCGCTTATGGCTCACAGCTGAATGACCTGGAAATTGCGTCGATTATTACTTATGAAAGAAATGCCTGGGGCAATGACACGGGCGACGTCGTGCAGCCGGCCGAAATTCGCGCGCAGCGCTGAGCAGAATCAAAGCAGGATAAGAAATGAGCACTGACACGCTTGCACACGACGACCATCACGACCACGGGCCGGAGAAAGGCCTGAAGCGCTGGTTATTTACCACCAACCACAAAGACATTGGCACGCTATACCTGTTGTTCAGCTTGCTGATGTTTTTTGTTGGCGGCGCGATGGCCATGGTCATTCGTGCCGAATTGTATCAACCGGGCCTGCAGTTCGTTGATCCGGCCTTTTTTAATCAGATGACCACCATGCATGCGTTGATCATGATCTTCGGTGCTGTGATGCCTGCGTTTGTTGGTCTGGCGAACTGGATGCTGCCAATGATGGTCGGTGCGCCCGACATGGCATTGCCACGCATGAACAACTGGAGTTTCTGGATTCTGCCTTTTGCTTTCGCAATACTTTTGTCCACCCTGTTTATGCCGGGGGGTGCGCCAGCGGGCGGCTGGACCATGTACCCACCGCTGGTATTGCAACTGGGTGACGCCTTCCCGTTCCTGATTTTTTCGGTTCACATGATGGGTGCGTCTTCAATAATGGGCGCGATAAATATCATCGTAACCATCATGAACATGCGCGCGCCAGGTATGTCATTGCTGAAGATGCCGCTGTTCCCATGGACCTGGCTGATCACTGCTTACCTGCTCATTGCGGTAATGCCTGTGCTGGCTGGTGCGGTTACCATGCTGCTTACTGACCAGTTCTTCGGCACCAGCTTCTTTTCGGCGGCTGGTGGCGGTGACCCGGTAATGTTTCAGCATATTTTCTGGTTCTTCGGGCATCCCGAGGTATACATCATGATTCTGCCGGCCTTCGGCATTGTTTCGGAGGTCATACCTACCTTTGCCCGCAAGAAGCTGTTTGGCTACGAAGCGATGGTCTATGCAACAGCAAGTATTGCATTCCTGTCGTTCATCGTCTGGGCGCACCATATGTTTACCGTGGGTATGCCCTTGTCCGGGCAATTGTTCTTCATGATTTCAACCATGCTGATCGCCGTGCCGACGGGCGTTAAGGTATTCAATTGGGTAGCGACCATGTGGCGCGGGGCCATGACTTTCGAGACACCCATGTTGTTTGCCCTGGCCTTTCTTTTCCTGTTTACCATCGGCGGCTTTTCGGGGCTGATGCTGGCTATAGTGCCGGCCGATTTTCAGTATCACGATTCCTATTTTGTGGTGGCACATTTTCATTATGTGCTGGTGCCGGGTGCGGTGTTTGCAATTATGTGCGCGGTCTATTACTGGCTGCCCAAGTGGACCGGCCACATGTACAACGAGACCCTGGGTAAATGGCACTTCTGGCTGTCCGCAGTATTCGTCAATGTGACCTTTTTTCCACAACACTTCCTGGGACTGGCGGGTATGCCAAGACGCATACCGGACTACTCGACCCAGTTCGCTGATTTCAACTGGGTATCCAGTGTCGGCGCATTCTGCTTCGGTATTTCCCAGCTTTTGTTTGCCTACATCGTTATCAGTTGTATCCGTGGCGGCGCAAAGGCAACTGACCGGGTCTGGGAAGGCAGTCATGGCCTGGAATGGACTTTGCCGTCACCGGCGCCCTATCACAGCTTTGAAGAAGCCCCGGAAGTTCATTGAGCAATCATGCTTGAGCAAAAAGACAGATCGGCTCGGGTGCGTATGAATGCAATACTTCTCGGGCTCATCGCCCTCGCTGTTTATGGGGGCTTCATTTTTCTGAGCTGGTACCGGGGCCAGTAAGTCATGAGCGAGCGGCCCGACAATAAACTCCTTACCGGCAAGCTTGCGCTGATGGCCGTAGCCATGTTCGGTTTTGGCTTCGTGCTGGTGCCGATATTTGACGTGTTCTGTGAAATCACCGGCCTCAATGGCAAAACAGCCTCAATTGCCGCACAGGCTATCGAGATGCCGGAGCATGAGCGTCTCGTGACCATTGAATTCGTTGGCACGGTGAACAATGGCGCTCCGTGGGAATTCCGTCCGGCCACTGTGCGCATGCAGGTACATCCCGGCAAGCTTTACGCTACCTCGTTTTATGCGCGTAATCGCTCCGCCAGTTTCATTGCCGGCCAGGCCTCACCCAGCGTCGCGCCGGGGCAGGCAGCGGCTCATTTCAGGAAAACCGAATGCTTTTGTTTCACGCGGCAGGAATTCGCGGTCGGGGAAGAAAAAGAAATGCCCTTGAGATTCATTGTCGATCCCGACCTGCCGGAGCATATCGACACCGTGACCTTGTCTTACACCATGTTCAAAGTTGCTGCCTTGGCGTCGGCAGCAAATTACTGAAGCAATCAAAGAGACTACAGAGTAAACGAAATGGCCCATGCAAAAGATAAATACTATGTGCCCCACGGCAGTCACTGGCCAATTGTCGGTTCCATCGGTCTTTTTCTCACCATGATCGGCGCCTCCATCATGCTCAACGGATCGCCAAGCGGCAAGCTGGTTTTAGTCCTCGGTCTGGTGGTGTTGCTGGTGATGGTTTTTGGGTGGTTTGCCGTGGTTATTCGCGAAAGCGTTGACGGGTATTACAACATCCAGGTGGATAAATCGTTCCGCATGGGCATGTTTTGGTTCATCCTGTCGGAGGTCATGTTTTTTGCGGCTTTTTTCGGCGCACTGTTTTACGCCCGGCAATATTCAATTCCATGGATTGGCGGCGAGGGTAATAATTTCTTTACCAACTTGCTGCTGTGGGAGGGTTTTGAGCCAGCCTGGCCAACCAATGGTCCGGCCGAGGTGGGTGGCGACTACGAAGCGATGCCGCCCATGGGGCTGCCGGCGATCAACACCGCCATCCTGCTGACCAGCGGCGTGACAATCACCATTGCGCACAACGCGCTGAAAGAGATGAATCGCCGTGTGCTGGGCCTCGGCCTGCTGGCGACATTTGCCCTCGGTTTTTTGTTTGTCGGCTTGCAGGCCTACGAATATTCACATGCCTACCAGGAGATGAACCTGACTCTGCAAAGTGGCATTTACGGGTCGACTTTTTACATGCTTACCGGATTTCATGGTTTGCACGTAACGCTGGGCGCCACCATGTTGCTGGTGATCTGGTTGCGCGTATTAAAAGGACATTTCACGCCAGAGAATCACTTTGCATTCGAAGCAGTCGCCTGGTACTGGCACTTCGTCGACGTGGTCTGGCTGTGACTCTATATATTCGTCTACTGGCTCTGAGCAAGACGCAAATACAAGGGGCGCCGTGGACTTCCGCGGCGCCCTTTCGTTGCCGCCAAAGTATTATTCTCCGGGTTGCAGCAGGCCGACGTAGCCCGCCACCATGAGGAATAAAAACAAGGCGACGGACAGACCGATGCGTATCTTAAGGGCGGTAACGGTGCGGCCTGGTTTACCCTCGTCGCCGACCAGGAAAAAACCCGCCAGGGCCAGCGACAGGATGATGGCCCCAAGAAACAGCAGGACCAGCGTTTTTATGATCATTTTCAGCACCCGAACGACGGTCGATGCCAAGAGTATAGCGTGAAAACCCTGTACGCAATCAGCTTCACTCCGGGCCTGTGGCCGAGCCTTGCGACCGCCGTCCTGTTGCCGTCACTGCTGGCACTTGGGTTCTGGCAGCTTGATCGCGCGGAACAAAAGCGCCAGATCCTGGCGGAGTTTGCAGCCGGCGGTTTGCAAGCTGAAAGTCTGGCTACGGGTGCCGGGCAACTGCCGGCACGATATCAGCGGGTGCGCATTGCAGGGCGTTACGATCCGCAGCGGCAGTTTTTGCTGGACGCCATGCCGGGTAGCCAGGGGGCCGGTTTTCATGTTCTCAACATTTTTCATCCGGACGACGGCGGCCTGGATCTGCTTGTTAATCGTGGCTGGATTCCCGAGGTGCCCGATCGTACGCAGTTGCCCAGTCCTGCAATTCCAAAAGGTGCACGAGTACTGAGCGGACGGCTGGACAGATTGCCAAGGCCAGGCCTTGAGCTCGGCGATGGGCAAGCAGCCAGTTCTGACTGGCCACGGCTCGTTCTCTTTCCAACCATTCATGAACTCGAAGAGATCGCGGGTAATGAGCTCTATCCGATGGTCATGCTGCTTGATGCGTCGGCACAGGATGGCTTCGAACGTATATGGCGGCCCGTAAACCTCAGTCCTGACAAGCACATTGCTTATGCGGTGCAGTGGTTCGCACTTGCTGGCGCCGTGTTGGTGATATTTGTCGCCCTTAATATTCGCAGGCGGGCATCAGCATGAAACCGGTGGCGCAGGTTCCTGGAAGGCGTTCGCGACAGCGCTGGATCCTGCCATTGCTCGCTGTGCTTTTTATGGGACCTCTCCTTGCTGCCTGGTTGTTTTACTTTGTCGGTGACGGTTGGCGACCTGGCGGGGCGGTAAATCATGGGCGCTTGCTCGATAATCCCGTAACTCTGCGGGCCCCGCTGTCGTCGGTAGCTGTTGCTGTGCCAGGTGGGCCGTTCCGTGGCAAATGGTCG
>JBFGOQ010000090.1:0-7886 GCA_041565075.1 Gammaproteobacteria bacterium | reverse complement strand
TGGTGATAAATACGTACGCGCCATTATCGAATCGGCGGATGCGGTGCCCGTCATGCTGCCGGCCTTGACCGATGGCATACAACCCGATGAGATTCTTAGCCTGGTCGATGGCATTTTGCTGACCGGCAGCTATGCCAATATCCATCCCGAACACTACGGTGGCGGCGCACCATTCGAGGGGAGCCCGCTCGATCCCGCACGCGACCTGGCCAATCTGCGGCTGATTCCGGCGGCACTGAAATCGGCCGTCCCGCTGTTCGGGGTTTGCCGAGGATTTCAGGAAATCAATGTGGCTTTAGGCGGCACCCTGCACCAGAAGGTGCACGATCAGCCGGAATATGACAATCATCTGGAAGATTCAAGTCAACCCCTTGACGGCCAATATGGGCCGGCACACCTGGTTTACCTGACCGAAGACGGCATCCTTGCAAGCCTGGCCGATTCCCGGCAACAGATGGTTAACAGCCTGCACGGGCAGGGCATCGAACGCCTCGCCGACGGTTTGATTGTTGAAGCCCGCGCGGCGGACGGGCTGATTGAGGGTTTCAGTGTAAAAGGCGCCCGCGAATTCGCGTTGGCGGTACAATGGCACCCGGAGTGGAAACCGCATATGCACCCCTTTTATTCAGCTACCTGGCGGGAATTTGGGGATGCCTGTCGCAGGCACGCCGCTCGGCGAAAAGAACAGGGCCGAACCAGCCCGGGAGCAAGTGACAATTCCAATGGCTGAAATAAGCAAAGAACTGCGTTCCTGGATCAAAGAGAACAAGATTGACGAGATCGAGGCGCTGGTACCTGATATGACGGGTAAGGCGCGGGGTAAGATCATCCCGGCATACCGATTCCTCAAGGGCGAGGGCGTGCGACTGCCCGAAGCAGTGTTTCTGCAAACGGTAACCGGCGGCTGGCCGGCGGAAGAGGTTTACAGGGCACTGGTGCACCCTTCCGACCGCGATATGTTCCTGAAGGCGGATTCGACCACCGCTTGCCTGGTGCCCTGGGCGGACGAGCCCACTGCGCAGATTATCCATGATTGTGTCAATGCGGAAGGCAGCTTTCATCCTCTGGCGCCGCGTACTGTGTTGCGTTCGATCGTGCAGCTGTTTACCGATGCCGGTATGCAGCCGATCATCGCTCCCGAAGTTGAGTTCTACCTGGTCGAAAAAAATACTGATGCGGACTATCCATTGCGCCCGCCGGTAGGACGCTCGGGACGTCCCGAGCGCGCCCGACAGTCTTATTCCATCGATGCCGTCAACGAGTTTGATCCCTTATTCGAAGAGATGTACGACTTCGCCGAGCTCATGCAGCTCGACCTGGATACACTGATCCACGAGTCGGGCGCGGCACAAATGGAGGTTAATTTTGAACACGCCGACGCGCTGAGCCGCGCCGACCAGGTCTTCTTATTCAAACGCATGATGCGCGAAGTGGCGATGCGCAATAACGTTTTCGCAACTTTTCTTGCCAAGCCCATGGAGAACGAGCCTGGCAGCGCTATGCATATCCATCAATCAATCATTGACCTCAAGACCGGGCACAATATCTTTGATGACGGCGGAGGGGAGCTGACTGAGACATTTCGCCACTACATAGGCGGCCTGCAAAAATATACGCCGGCGGCCATGATTTTTTATGGCCCGTATGTAAACAGTTATCGCCGCTTCGTCTACGGTGACAGCGCACCAACTAACGTGCATTGGGGTTTGGATAACCGTACCGCTGGCTTGCGCGTGCCGGTTTCGGCGAGCGAAAATCGCAGGATCTAATCACGATTTGCCGGATCTGATGTCAATCCTTACCTGGCAATTGCCGCGACGTTGGCGTGTGGCTACCTCGGTATCAAGGAAAAAATTGAACCGACGCCACCCACTGATCAGAATGCCCGGGACCTGGAGAAAGCGCTGCCACACACATTGGAAGAAGCACTGATCTGCCTGGACCAGGAGCCCGCATTCAAGAAAATAATGGGCGAGCAGCTGTCGATTGCCTATGCGGGAATCAAGGCGCAGGAATACGAGACGTTCTTTCGTGTAATCAGCTCCTGGGAACGCGAGTACCTGTTGTTGAATGTTTAAGGATCGGAAATACACATGAGTACAGCTTTTGCTCAACTGCAACGCCGCGACGCAGCACACCATTTACACCCATTCACCGACAATGGTGACCTGGCCAAGCGCGGTACCCGCATCATTACGCATGCCGAAGGCGTGTACCTGACTGACGGCGAAGGTCGCAAGTTACTGGATGGCATGGCCGGCCTGTGGTGCGTCAACATCGGCTATGGGCGGCAGGAGCTGGCAGCGGCAGCGGCGGCACAGTTCCGCGAACTGCCTTACTACAACAGCTTTTTTCAGTGCACGACACCGCCCGCTATCGAGCTATCCGAGCTGTTGGGTGACCTCGCACCGCCGCACCTCAACCATGTGTTCTTTACCGGTTCCGGGTCAGAGGCCAATGATACGGTTGTCCGCATGGTGCGCCACTACTGGGCGTCGCTGGGTCACGAAGCCAAGACCATTATCATCAGTCGTCATAACGCTTACCACGGGTCAACGATGGCGGGCGCCAGCCTGGGCGGCATGAAGCCCATGCATAAGCAGGGCGGATTGCCGATCCCCGATATTGTGCATATCGATCAACCCTACTGGTTCGGAGAGGGCAGGGACGAGGAGCCTGCTGCATTTGGGCTGCGTATCGCGCGCCAGCTTGAAGACAAGATTAAGGAACTGGGCAGGGATCGGGTGGCCGCTTTTATTGCCGAACCCGTGCAGGGGGCCGGCGGAGTAATCGTTCCTCCTGAAACATACTGGCCAGAGATCCAGCGCATTTGTGATGCCCATGACATATTGCTGATATCGGACGAAGTGATTACCGGTTTCGGCCGCATTGGCCACTGGTTTGGTGCTGACTACTATGGCACCAGGCCTGACTTCATGCCGATTGCAAAAGGTCTGTCCTCAGGCTATCTGCCTATCGGCGGCGTCATCGTCTCGGATCGGGTTGCCAGCGTAATCAAGGATGCGGGTGGTGACTTCAATCATGGTTTTACGTATTCCGGGCACCCGGTGTGTGCAGCGGTTGCGATCGCCAATGTAAAGATCCTGCGGGACGAGAATATTATCGAGTATGTGCGCGACGAAATTGGTCCTTATCTGCAAAAACAATGGCGGACGCTGGCCGATCACCCGCTGGTTGGCGAAACACGCGGCGTCGGCATGCTCGGTGCACTGGAATTGGTGAAGTCGAGGACGCCGATCGAGCTTTTCGAGAAGCCGGGTGAAGTAGGAAACTTGGCCAGGGACAAGGCGATTGACAATGGTCTGGTGATGCGGGCAGTGGGCAGCAAAATGATTGTTTCACCCCCACTGATAATGCAAAAATCCCACGTTGACGAACTGGTGCAGAAAGCGCGCAAGACGCTGGACGATGTTGCTGCCGCGGTGTTTTGATCGATTGGCGGTGAGCCAGCCATGACGGGTGCCAGCAAGCTTGGCATTGGCCGTTTGTGGTTTCGCATATTCAAGTACACGATATATTGCCTGCTCGCGTACAACATATGGTTGTTTTTTCTCGAAGACTTCAGTGCCAGCTCACAGACCTTTGCTGATGGCGTCACCTGGCGAAACCTTGTCGAGGCCTACTCAGCAACGGTTGATACATTCTCCTGGGTAATCTTGCTGCTGTTATTCGAACTCGAAACAGCCGTAATTCCCGACGATAAACTCCATGGCTCGCTGAAATGGGTGCTGGCCGGAGTCCGCGCGATCTGTTATTTCTTTATTACCTACTCGTTTTATGGCTACATCGTAAAGTACGGTGTGGTCACGAATTTGCAGCCGTTTAATATTGCTGATGTCTGCGCCCTTGTCGGTACGGATTTCACCTACATCGACACACTCGATGACTATTATCCACTGACTCCGGAAGTTTGTAGCGCAATGCAGGGCCAGGCACTGCAGCAGATTGTCGGAACCCAGATCATAGGCACTGCAGAACAGCTGGCATTGGCGCGATCACTCGCGGTGACGGATGTCATCAATGCCGGGGACTGGCTGATTATCGTTGCATTCCTTGAAATCGAAGTCTGGTTGCAACTCAGGGGCAAGCTCAGCAAGGCATGGCTTAGAACCAGCACCGCGATCAAGGCTGTGTTGTATACGGTTCTGCTTGCCTGTGCGATTTACTGGGGTATTGACGGCGAGTTCCTGGATTTCTGGGATGCTTTTCTTTGGCTGGTTGCCTTTGTGTTCATCGAGATGAATATTTTTGAATGGCAGGGCGAGACAGCGGGTAACAAGACACCTGCCATTGTAAGTGGCTCAGCGCCGGCCAACTGAGCATTGGGATCATAGTATTCGTGGCGCCGGCCACAGACGTTTTAGTCTTGTGCAACTGGGATTTTCGCAATGGTAACTGTACAGCCGAAACTGAGCGACGCCAGCCTGTTCCGCCAGCACTGCTACATCGATGGTTGCTGGTCGGATGCTGACAGCGGCAAGACCCTGCCGGTAAACAACCCTGCGAACGGCGAGTTGCTGGCCACTGTGCCTGCCATGGGGGCAACGGAAACCCGGCGGGCTATTGCGGCGGCCGGCCGCGCCTGGCCGGCCTGGCGCGATCTGCTTGCAAAGGAGCGCGCCGCATTGTTGCGGCGCTGGTTTGAGCTCATCCTCGAAAATCAAAAAGATCTTGCCGTGCTGATGACATTGGAGCAGGGCAAGCCCCTGGGTGAATCCATGGGTGAGATCGCATATGGCGCCAGCTTTATTGAGTGGTTTGCGGAGGAAGGCAAACGCGTCTATGGCGACACAATTCCCCAGCACCAAAGCGATAAACGTCTGCTTGTAATCAAACAAGCTATCGGTGTGGTGGCCGCGATTACACCGTGGAATTTTCCCAATGCGATGATCACTCGCAAGGTTGCGCCGGCTCTGGCCGCCGGCTGCACGGTGGTCGTCAAACCGGCTGAGCAGACGCCTTTCTCAGCCCTGGCGCTGGCCGAGCTTGCGGAACGTGCCGGTATTCCGGCGGGCGTCATCAACATCGTGACCGGTCCGCCAAAAGAAATCGGTGGCGAACTGACATCCAATCCGACTGTACGCAAGCTCTCGTTTACGGGTTCGACAGAAGTTGGCAAGTTACTGATGCGGCAGTGCGCGGCAACCGTGAAAAAAATCAGCCTGGAACTGGGTGGCAACGCGCCCTTTATTGTTTTCGACGACGCCGACCTGGATGCCGCCGTTAACGGCGCGATGCAGAGTAAGTTTCGTAACACCGGACAGACCTGCGTCTGCGCCAACCGCATCCTGGTGCAGGATGGCGTCTATGATGCCTTCGCTGAGAAGTTGTCGCAGGCGGTCAGCGATCTCAAGGTCGGACCGGGCCTCTTGGACGGTGTGAGCCAGGGGCCGCTGATCGACATGGCCAGCCTGAAAAAGGTCGAGGCACAGGTAGCGGATGCCAGGGATAAAGGCGCCAAAGTGGCCATCGGCGGAGCGCGGCATGCGCTGGGCGGCACTTTTTTTCAGCCGACCGTTCTGACCGAGGTGACCACCGATATGCGGGTAACCCGGGAGGAGACTTTTGGCCCGGTCGCGCCACTTTTCAGGTTTGCTGCCGAAGAAGAGGGGATAAGTATGGCCAACGACACGGAATTTGGTCTGGCCGCGTACTTTTATGCCCGTGATCTTGGCCGGGTGTGGCGCGTAGCCGAGCGCCTGGAAGCAGGAATCGTTGGCATCAATACAGGAATAATTTCCACCGAGGTTGCGCCATTTGGTGGCATCAAGCAGTCGGGTGTCGGGCGGGAAGGCTCGAAGTACGGAATGGATGATTTTCTGGAGATCAAATATCTGTGCATGGGCGGAGTTTAGAGCCGGGAAAATGCGGGCATGGCGGCAACGCCTTAAGCAGATGCCAGCGGCACCTTAACTTGTACATTTAGAATATCCGGACAATCATCAAATCGCTTATGCAATTTGTCTGGCAGGTGTCATTGCAACATGATTCATCACGCTGATTCTGAAAGTGAAATTCAAAGGTGTTTCCCGGTGATGGCGGAACTGCGTCCTCACCTCGCGCCCGCGACCTTCGTTAGCCTTATCCGGCAACTTATGTCCGAGGGATATCGCCTGGGCTTTGTGGAGGAGGCCGGCGAAGTGGTCGCGGTAGCCGGTTATCGCATATCCACCAATCTTTTCCTGGGCAAGAATCTCTATGTTGACGACCTGGTGACTGCCAACAAGGCGCGCTCGAAGGGGTTTGGCAGATTGCTGCTGGCCGCCCTGCGCGATATCGCCAGGCAAAACGATTGCAACTATCTGCATCTCGATTCTGGTGTGCAACGTCATCAGGCTCACAAGTTCTATTTTCGGGAAGGCATGACAGTCTCGTGTTTTCATTTCGACGAGAAACTCAATGAAACCTGATATATCACCGCTGGCCAACGAGGTCAGGAAATAATCCTGTCACTATCACCCTTATGCATGTCTTGCGGTGGAATCTTTGCACTACCTTTGGTGCCGCCGGGGCAGGGCTGGCCTATGCAGTTTTGCTTGCTGTCTTCGGAGTTTACTGGCAGCTGATTCCTGGTGCGGTCGCAGGGCTGGTGGCCGCCTATGTCGTCAGCACCTTACTGGGCGCACTGGCCATAAGACTTCAGTTGGGCCGATACCTGGCCAGCAGTCTCATTTTCGGTGTGAGTGCGGGCTTGCTGACCCTGGTCACCGGGGCCGTGGCAATCGGCTTTGGCAACTTTGCGGTTGAATCCATAGCAGAATTGGTGCGCGCACCATCAGGCCAGCCTTTCTGGAATGTGCTGGCCGAAGTTGCTCCGAACTATGCAGCAGATTTTATTGCCCAGCCCGTGCTGGCGGGAGGGCTGTTCGGGTTTTTGCCGGCTTCTGTATTGGGCGGCATTTACGGCGCTCGTCTTCACGCCCGCTTTGAGGCCCGCAGCGAGCCGGCAGGCGTTTCAGGCAAAGCGGCACTCGGCGTAACTGGCATTGCGCTGCTGTTTGTCGTTTTGTTAGGCGGTGCATTCATGTTGCCGGTAGGCGGACAACTTCTTAAAACCGGCCTGCCTGCTGATTTGCCGATCGCCGTTGGCGGATGTGGTCAGCTGCCATTGTCCAACGGCATGCTCGCCTGGTGCTCGGGCCATCCATGCGAAAATGGTCAATGCCAGTGGGAAACCAAACAGGATGCCTTTGCGGTTTATGTTCAGCCGCCACACGGTAGCGAATGGAGCTGGGTTGGGGGCGGAATTGGCAGCACGAGACGGCCGGACGTGATCAGGCACACTGTGTTTTGGGTCCAAAGAGAAGCAAATGGCTTTATTTTGGAAAGCAGTCCACGGAGGCACGTGAATTATCAGCTGCGCCTTGCGGGTGAAACTATTGAAATTGGCGATCAGCGCTTTGCGTTTGTACCGGGCATGCTGATAGGCATTCAATTCAGCGATGATTGGTCGGTCACTGCCCGCGTCGGAATCGACGCATTGAGAGATACGGGTGTAACCCTTCGCGACCTGCAAAGCGAGCTTGATCAGGTGTGTACAAGCCAACTGGGTTGCGAGAACGCATTTAGAATTCGTACTGCACCTGGTCGTTAGCAATTTCGCCAGGCGTGAGTGCAATCGACATAATTAGTCGGGCTCTGTTTCCGACCCTAAGCAGTTAGCAGGCTCTGCTATGCTAATCGTGCAATTCCCTTATAAACAGTAACAATGGAGAACCGAAATGAATCTATATGTGATCTTACGGCGTGATGGATTTGCGGACGGGGCAACGCTTGAAGCGGCCGCAGCTCGCTCAACCGAAGTCGGTAACAGCATGCCTGCCGACATTAGGTGGATTCGGTCGTATGTACTCGGCGAGGGTAGC
>JBFGOQ010000089.1:0-8052 GCA_041565075.1 Gammaproteobacteria bacterium | reverse complement strand
GTGCCCCGCCATCCATGGAACGGGAGGTGTAGCGATATGCCAAGAGCGTCAAAGTCGGCCCTCGAGGCCAGCAGGGAATTGCGTGGATCCGCGCCTCGGTTTAATTCGCCGGTGCGCGCGAGAATGTTTACTGATCTGCTTGCGCTATCCACAAATAGCAAGGCAGCCGACAATATTCTGCCGTCACCATCCTGCCCATGTGCCAGGCTGCGGCCCCTGTATCGATAGCCGGTCCTGTACACGCCATGGTTATAAGCACACGCGAATCTCGGTTGCGAATCGTAAAAATTACAGGCGGTATCCGCGTATTCGGCATGCAGTCGCATGCTGCCCCCGTCTGTTCCGAAGCCGCCCCAGATTTCGAAGCCCAGCAGGCCGATATGGCGGCTCGGGAGATTGCCTGCCTCATCTTCCCCGATGAGCTGGAAATACACCGCGTAGGGCGCATCGCCAATGGGTGATAACCAGCGCAGATCAATTCCGGCGAGCTGGTTTCCGGGCTCGTTTTCAATAGTGACGCCCTGATCGCCGCGATTGTCGCGTCCGAGCAGTAAGTCGATCAGGCTGTCAAAATCCTCTGGCCGCCCTTCACCGCCCCACTGGGCCGTTCGCGACAGCCCGATTTCCAATCCGCCGGACGGCCGAAAAGCCATCCTGGCACCCAGCAGCTTGGCCTCTGGAATTACTCGAGCGCCTTCGAGCTGCCCGGCAAAAATGCTCAGTGTCCATGGACCCAGCCAACTCAACCAGCGGGTTGTAAAGGGTCTGGAATTGTTCCGCTGCACGCTCAATGCGGGCACGGGTCGGGCATTGCTTGAATAAATCAGGCTGCCGTCCCAGCCCGGACCCCACCAGCGGTCCTGGTATCCGGCGGCAAACATCCAGTTACCCAATGCGAAGCCCAGATACGAATCATCCGGTCGGACTTGTTTCCCGTCCGATGCATCTGTTACCGCCGTGGCCTGAAGTTTGACGGCTCCCCGTGACCCCGTCCACGAGAAGCCTGCCGCGATCTCCGATTCTTCCCGTGGTGTCCCCTCAAATGTCCTGATTACCCGCGGGTCTCTCGATCCAGCCAGGCGAAAACTCCCCCGTGCAGTCCGATAACCGGATTCCTGGACCGCACGTCGGCTGACTCGCGCCAATGCAGCCCGTGTCGCCGCATTGGTTGGCTCAGGGTCACCGGCAAGCTGGCGCTGAATATCGCCCCAGGATAATGGCCAAGAGGTCACAGGAGATTTGATGACACCGGCATCAGCCAGCAATTGCAGGTCATGGCGCAATGTAAGATCACCAGGTGCCAGATACGGCTCGGCGTCAACCCGACCGGCCGTAAGCAAGCAGATCAAAAAAATGAGGGTCAGTGGATATCCCATCCGTGGGGCTGTTTTCACTATTCGGCTAGAGCAGTTCGACATCTTCCGGACGCGAAATCTCTGTGACTGATCGAATGCAAGGCATGAATGCCAATGGCTTAGCAATCAGGGCGCGAGTATACCCTGATTTACTGGCTCGAGCGACCTCGAGCAAGGCCGATCCAAGTTACAGAATAAAGATTGCGGCTGGTTCGTAAATGGGAATCTCAAATGCTAGCGAGCAACATACTGCGCATCGATCCAGGCACGGTAGCTGCCATCCATCACCGCCCGCCACCAGGCCTCGTTTTCCAGCATCCATTGCAGCGTTTTCTTCAGACCCGTTTCGAAATTCTCCTCCGGCTTGAACCCCAGCTCTTCAGTGGCTTTGGTGGTGTCGACGGCGTAGCGCCAGTCATGGCCAGGGCGGTCTTTGACCATGGTGATCAGGCCAGAGGTGGATTCCCCATGCGCTGCCGGCGCATCGGGGTACTGCCTGGCCAGCGCCGGGTTGCGCGCGAAGGCGTCATCGATCACCAGGCAGATCTCGCGCACGATCTCGATGTTGCGCCACTCATTGCGCCCGCCGATGTTATAGGTCTCCCCGATCCGGCCCTTGCTGAGCACCAGTTCGACCCCCCGGCAGTGGTCTTCGACATAAAGCCAGTCACGAATGTTGGAGCCGTCGCCATACACCGGCAGCTCCTTGCCCGTGAGCGCGTTGACGATCATGAGCGGGATGAGTTTTTCCGGGAAATGAAACGGCCCGTAATTATTGGAACAATTACTCGTGCTCACTTGCAGACCGTAGGTGTGGTTATAAGCGCGCACCAGGTGGTCGGACGCCGCCTTGCTTGCTGCGTAGGGTGAATTGGGCGCATAAGGCGTGTCTTCTGTGAACGCCGAGTCTGTCGGGCCCAGCGTCCCGTACACCTCATCTGTGGACACATGATGAAAGCGATGCGATCCGGGCGCATTGTCGCTGTCCAGCCACGCCGCTTTGGCCGCCTTCAGCAAGCTGTGGGTGCCAAGCACATTGGTTTCGATAAAAGCATCGGGCCCCGATATCGAGCGATCGACATGAGACTCGGCAGCGAAGTTGACGATCGTGTCGATGCGTTCATCGCCCAGCAGCTTCTCGACCGTAGCCTGGTCGCGTATGTCTGCCTTGACGAACTTGAAGTTGTCCTGTTCCTCGGCGGCCACCAGGCTGGCACGATTGCCCGCATAGGTGAGCGCGTCGAGCACCACAACGCGATCATCGGGATGCTGGTCCAGCCAGTAGTAGACAAAATTGGTGCCAATAAAACCGGCACCACCGGTTACCAGCAAATTAGCCATCGCTTAATTCCTTCAGCATGCCGCGCAAGCTAAGGCGCCAGTGTACAGGCACGATACCGAGTTCTTCCCATGTGCGGCTCTTGTCGAGCACGCTGTAATAGGGCCGCATTGCCGCTGTTTTGTACGCCTCGGAGTTGATAGGTGTGATGGCCACGGGGCTCTTGAGCAACCGCAACGCCTCCGCTTCTTCCTGGATGGCAACAGCAAAGTCATACCAGCTCGCCACGCCCGCATCCGTGAAATGCCAGATGCCATCCAATCCCGGCTTGCGGGCAATTTGCCACAGGGCATCCGCCAGCGTACGCGTCCAGGTCGGCGTGCCAACCTGATCCGAGACCACCTTCAATGCCTGGCCTTGTTGCATGCGCGCCAGCATACCGGTGACAAAATTCCTGCCGCCTGCGCCGTATAACCATGCTGTGCGAATGACAAGCCCATTGCTGTCCAGAGTTTCGAGCACCAACCGCTCGCCTTCGCGCTTGCTCGATCCATACACGCCCATGGGGTGCGGCGTATCGTCGGGCTGGTAAGGATAAGACTTGCGCCCGTCAAAGACGAAGTCGGTGGAAATATGGATCAAGCGTGCGCCGGTCTCCGCGCATTGCTCGGCAAGCGTGCGCGCACCGTCGGTGTTTATGGCAAACGCTTTCTCCGGTTCCTGTTCGGCTTTGTCGACCGCCGTGTAAGCAGCGGCATTGATAACCAGCTGTGGCTCAAACTCGTCAAAAGCATTGCGCACCGACGACGGCATCGTGATGTCGATGCCTTCCCTGCCTGCCACACAAATCTGCCATCGCTCGGGCACTGCGTCCGCCAGCGCCCTGGCAAGCTGCCCGTCACCACCGGTCACCAGTACTCTCATGGATACACCTCGGCTTCGGCCAGCACTGCGCCTGCCCGGTCTTTGTCAGAAAGTAAGGGCGCGACACCTTTTGGCAGCGGCCACTCGATGCCGACTGTTGGGTCGTCCCACTTAAGCGTGCGCTCGAACTCGGGGGCGTAATAATCGCTGCACTTATAAATAAACTCTGCTGATTCAGACAGCACCAGGAAGCCATGGGCGAAACCCGGCGGCACCCACATCTGGTGCCGGTTTTCATCCGACAGAATTTCGCCCACCCATTTACCGAATGAACTCGACCCGCGGCGCAGATCCACCGCGACGTCAAACACCTCGCCGGCGATGACACGAACCAGCTTGCCCTGGGCTTGTTGCACCTGGTAATGCAGGCCGCGCAGGGTGTGTTGCACAGATTTGCTGTGATTATCCTGCACGAAGTGCGTGTCGATGCCGGCCTCGCGAAATGTGCTTTCGCGCCAGGTCTCCATGAAAAAGCCGCGCGCATCGCCGTGCACCGTCGGCTCGATCAAGATCACGTCGCTGATTGCTGTGGGCGTGAAGCGCATCAGAAAACGCGGTCATCCAGCATCGCGAACAGATATTGTCCGTAGCCATTCTTATCAAATCTGGCCGCGATACTGCGCACCTGCTCGGCATCGATCCAGCCATTGTGCCAGGCGATTTCCTCGGGGCAGGCGATCTTGAGGCCCTGGCGGCGCTCTATGGTCTCGATAAACTGGGCGGCCTCGAGTAACGATTCATGCGTGCCGGTATCCAGCCAGGCGGTGCCCCGCCCCATGACCTCGACTTGCAGCGAGCCCCGGTCAAGGTATGCGCGGTTAAGATCGGTGATCTCCAGCTCGCCCCGCGCGGAAGGCTTGAGGTTTTTGGCGTGCTCGACAACTTCGTTATCGTAGAAGTAGAGGCCGGTCACCGCGTAATTGGATTTGGGTTGGTCGGGCTTTTCTTCGATGGCGTTGGCAACGCCTTTGGCATCGAAACTCACGACGCCATAGCGTTGTGGATCGTGCACATGATAAGCGAAAACCGTTGCGCCGGTGCTGCGGCCAGCAGCCGAGGCGAGCTGCTCGGGTAATCCGTGCCCATAGAAAATATTATCGCCAAGGATGAGCGCAACCGGATCGTCGGCGATAAATTCCTCACCGATTATGAACGCCTGGGCCAGACCGTCCGGCGAAGGCTGCATCGCGTATTCGATATTTATCCCCCACTGGCTGCCATCTCCGAGCAGGCGAACAAATGACTGCTGGTCGTCCGGCGTGGTGATGACCAGGACGTCTTTGATTCCCGCCAGCATCAGCGTGGTCAGCGGGTAATAAATCATCGGCTTGTCATACACCGGCATCAGCTGCTTGCTTACCGACAAGGTCAGCGGATGCAGCCGGCTGCCTGTACCGCCCGCCAGGATGATGCCTTTTGCCGTTGCCTTGCTCATAAGCGCTTGATTTTTATGCTGCCGGAATTGGCAAGCCCGCTATTCTACCGGCTGGGAGCCGCCAAATCAGCGCAAATAAGGTGGGATTGCCGTGACCGGCAAAAAGGTCTGCGGACCGCGCCTGAATTTTTTACCGGATTCCGGCTGTCGCGGGAAAGACGAACTTGGGAAAAATAAATCTGACCCCTTTTATTCAGGCCGCGTCGGAGCGTGAAGTCAGTGCTTTGAGTTGCTCGACCAGGTAGGCCTTGAAATTTTCACCGAGCTCCGCGTGCTTGAGGCCATATTCCACGGTGGCAATTAAATAGCCCAGCTTGCTGCCGCAATCGTAGCGGCGACCCTCGAATTCATACGCCAGCACCTGCTCTTCGGCCAGCAGGTCGGCAATGGCGTCGGTGAGCTGAATCTCGTTGCCGGCGCCGCGACGCGTCGTGGTCAGTAAATCGAAAATTCGCGGGGTGAGGATATAGCGTCCCACCACGGCAAGATTGGAAGGTGCGTCCTCGGGCCTGGGCTTTTCCACGATCTGGTCGATATTGGACAGCCGCTCGGCAAATGACGACGGTTGCACGATGCCGTACCTGTGCGTCTGGTCCTCGGGCACGCGCTCGACCCCCAGGATCGAGCATTGGTATTTCTCGAAGCGTCGCGCCATCTGGGAAAGCACGCCATCCGCATCATCGTCCACCATGTCGTCGGCCAGTAACACCGCGAATGGCTCATTACCGACCACGGCACGCGCGGTCAGCACGGCGTGGCCCAGTCCCAGTGCTTCGCGCTGGCGTACGAACACGCAGTCGACGTGATCGGGCACGACATTGCTGACCATGGACAAGAGTTCTTCCTTACCGCGCCCGTCCAGTTCGGTTTCCAGCTCGTAAGCCTTGTCGAAATGATCCTCGATGGCGCGCTTGGTGCGGCCCGTAACAAACACCAGCGTGTCGGCCCCCGCGGCCACGGCCTCCTCGGCGGCATACTGGATCAGCGGCTTGTCGACCACCGGCAGCATTTCCTTGGGGCTTGCCTTGGTGGCGGGCAAAAAGCGCGTGCCCAGCCCGGCAACGGGAAAAACGGCCTTGCGAATCTTGCGTTTCATGGATCGGGTCTCTGGCTCGACGGAATACCGCAATTATACGGCATTGGCATGGGGGCCTTTTGTGACGTGGGTTTAATTATCGGTGCAGAAGGGACTGGCCGCGTTCGCCGTGAGGCACCGTAACAGGGTGGGCAAGCCCGGTTGTTCACTGCAATCCCGCTTTCTCGGGCATGACCTGTGCGCCCTTAGCGGCGCAGCGTGTTTATGACCTTCAACAGGCCTTCGCTGGAGCTGTCGAGCTGGGACATACGCTGATCACTGTCAACCGCCGGGATCAACTGGTCAGCGAGCACCTTGCCCAGTTCGACGCCCCATTGGTCGAAGGCATTGATTCCCCAGATCACCGACTGCACGAACACGCGATGCTCATACAGGGCGATAAGCTTGCCCAGGGTCTGTGGATCCACGCGGTTGAACACCAGCGTGTTGCTGGGTCGGTTGCCCGGGTGCACCTTATGGGGCGCCAGTTCGGCCGCTTTGGCAGTGGTCATGCCACGAGACGTAAGATCCACCAGCACGTCGCCTTCAGACTGCCCCATCATCAGCGCGCGGCTCTGCGCCAGACAGCTGGCAATGGCCAGCTTGTGCTGCGCCGTAAGTCCACCGCTGCCCTCCGCGGGCAGCAGAAAATCCACCGGTACATCACGCGTGCCCTGGTGCAATAACTGGTAAAAAGAATGCTGGGCATTGGGCCCCGGTTCTCCAAAAATTATTGCGCCGGTATCTGTGGCGACCGTTTCGCCATCGCGGCGCACCCGCTTGCCGTTGGATTCCATATCAAGTTGCTGCAGGTAGGCAGGGAAGCGGTGCAGGCGCTGATCGTAAGGCAGCAATGCGAAACTCGGCAGTCCCAGGAAATTGTTACACCAGACTGCCAGCATGCCCATGATGACCGGCAGGTTCGCCTCCAGTGGCGCGTCGCGAAAATGCTCGTCAATGGTCCGCGCGCCGGCCAGCAGTGAGCGAAAATTTTCCATGCCCACGGCCAGCGCGACGGGCAGGCCAACTGCCGAGGTCACCGAAAAGCGCCCACCGACCCAGTCCCACATGGCAAAACGGTGATCCGCGGGAACGCCGAAATCGTCCATGGCTTTGGCGTTGGTTGAAATTGCCACAAAGTGCTGACCGGCCGCCTTCTCGTCAGCGAGTTTTTCTGCCAGCCAGCGGCGTGCGGCCCGGGCGTTGCTCATGGTCTCCAGGGTGGTAAAGGACTTGGAGCACACCACAAACAGGGTGCGCTCGGGATCGGCGTCTGCGAGCGCATCGGACAAGTGCACGCCGTCGATGCTCGACACGAAGCGCACCCGCACTGAAGGAGAACAGTAATCCTTGAGCGCTTCCACCGTCATGACCGCGCCCAGATCCGAACCCCCGATGCCGATGCTGATAACGTTCCGCAGTGCTTTGCCGGTGGCGCCTTTTATTTCTCCGCGCTCGAGGGCACCGACGAAGCGTTCCATTTTCTCGAGCTCGGCGTTGACGAGCCTGGCAACGTCACCGGCATCCACCGATGCCTGCACGCTGCCACGCAATGCCATGTGCAGCGCCGGGCGCCGCTCCGCCGTGTTGACCGACTTGCCCGCAAACAAGGCATCGATCCAATCCGGCAGCGCGCAATCGCGCGCCAACTGCAACAGCAGGGGCAGGGTCTCCTGCGTAATGCAGTTTTTTGAGTAATCCAGAAACAGGCCGCAGGCTGATATTGAATACTGCGAAAACCTGTCGGGGTTGCGGCCGAACAACTCCCGCATGCTCAGCTGCCTGAGCGCTTCGCGATGGGTTTCGAGCGTGGCCCAGGATGCCAGCTCGGTCGGGTCGCGTGTCTCGAGGTCTGTCATGATCGCACCGTTTGCCATCGCGACCTGCCGCAGGGCGCACCGGCGCGGCCCGGCTCAGCCCTCAAAGTATGTAGACCACGCAGAATGCGCCAACCACTGTCAGCACGATGGTGTACGGCATCGCC
>JBFGOQ010000088.1:0-8568 GCA_041565075.1 Gammaproteobacteria bacterium | reverse complement strand
GGCTTAACCGGGGAAGATCCAAAAATCTTGGAAAGGTAATTACTCATCGTCTGCCACCTCGGCGCCCCGATCGGCGCCTGGAAATGCCCTTCAGGACACACTGTTTATTCTGGCTGTCCATAGCTGTTATCGCCTCACCATCGGCAGGTGACCGCGGCCACCTGCAAGTGGCGCGGCGTACACTTGCCCCTCCCGGCAAGCGAGCGCGGATAATAGCCAAACTGGGCCGGGTTTTCCAAGCAGGCAGTGCCGCTCCGGCCCTTGCCTGAGACAAGATTGCTCCTAATTGGGTAAGCTTCAGGCTTAACAAGAAGACAATCCCCGGGGGCAGCATGGCCGTATCCAGGCCGTCAGCAAGGATTGCTTATGCGGACGGAGAGCGAATTTCCCTGGCGCTGCGGGCCGGTATCCGTTGCGTTATTGACGACCAGGAAACGCTCAACAAAATTAATGTATTTCCCGTGCCTGATGGCGATACAGGTACCAATCTCGCCCTCACCCTGGGCGCGGTGCATGCGCGATTGTCAGATTCTGCAAGTGAAAGCGCTGCGGACGTGCTGACCTCAGCGGCCGACGCGGCGCTGGATGGCGCGCGCGGAAACTCGGGCGCGATCATGGCGCAGTTCCTGCAAGGGCTCGCTGACTACGCGCCTGGGATTCAACGTCTTACGCCGCCTCTTTTTTGCGCGGCAGCTGCGCATGGCGCTGAGTACGCGCACGAGGCGATGGACGATCCCCGTGATGGGACGATTCTCTCGGTAATTCGCGACTTTGCTGACGAACTTGACCGGCAGGACAAAGAGGCGGACCTGGCCGATCTGCTTGAAGCGGGGCTCGCGCGCGCCGAAGCTTCCCTTGCCGATACACCCAATCACCTGGAGGTGCTGCGCAAGGCCGGGGTGGTGGATGCCGGCGCACAAGGATTCGTGGATATGCTGCGTGGCATTGTTGAGTTCTTCAACAGTGGCAATCCGCGTCAGACAAGCGAGTGGGCACCATTCGTTTCCGAGGAAAGCTTCGAACCCAGCGCCGGCGAGGAAATTGATCTCGCTCATCGCTACTGCACAGAGTGCATGGTCACTGGCGCCGACATCGACCGTCGCAAATTGCGCGAGGCCGTTTCAGCCCTGGGCAGCTCCATGGTAATTGCAGGAACCCGCAGCAAGGTAAAACTGCACATTCATGTCAATGATCCCGATGAGTTTTTCCAGACTGCACGCAAATTTGGCAGCGTAAGCGGTGAGAAAGCCGATGACATGCACAAGCAACAACGTTCGGCCCATGCATTGAGCCACGAAGTCGCAATTATTACGGACTCCGCGGCCGACCTGCCCGACGACGAGTTGGAACGCCTGAACATTCACATGGTGCCAGTGCGCCTGCACTTCGGCGAACGCAGCTATCTCGACAAGATCAGCATGACCCCGGATGAGTTTTACGAGGAGCTGCGACGCAACCCCGTGCACCCAAAAACTTCGCAACCCGCGCCAGGGGACTTTCGCCGGCAATACCAGTTCCTGGCCTCACATTATCGCTGGGTTGTCTCCCTGCATGTCTCGGCAGCCGCGAGCGGCACCTGGCAGGCTGCAAAATCGGCAGCTGAACGCACACAGGCCGCGGGTGATATCCTGGTTTTTGATTCCCGCAACGCCTCGGTCGGTCAGGGCCTGCTATGCGTGCTTGCAGCCGAGCTGGCGATCGCAGGCAATGATGGGAAGGAGATATTTGACGCGCTCCAATCCGCCCGAGAAAACACGCACACTTACATTATTCTCAGGGATCTCAAATATGGGGTCCGCGGCGGCCGTGTCCCTGCTGTCGTCAAGACCGTCGCAGACTTGCTGAGGCTCACTACCGTACTAACGATAAGGCAGGACGGCACAGTGGGTGCTGCCGGCATCCTGCCAGGCCGCACCGGGCTTGTGAACAAGTTCGCCCGCTGGGTATTACGTCGCCATACGGGCGCGACACGCTGTCGCCTTGCAATCGGCCATGCACATTGCCCCGACGACGCACAGGCTTTGCTCGCACAACTGCAGACCCGGATACCCGGGGTGGAGTACAGCTACATTGCGGAGGCAGGTCCGGCTCTGGGCGCACATGCGGGGCCGGGCGGCCTTGTCGTCACCGTGCAGGTCATGAATAACTAAGCAGGCCCGTTGCCCGGCGGCAGCCGGATTTGTCAACCGGAATCGCCACAACCCGGTCTGTCAAGACAATTGGCAATCGGTGTATGCTGTGCGGCCTGCAGATACGCCCGACGCCCGGAGAAATTGATGTCCCGCTCCCTATTTTTGCTGCTGATTCCAGCCTTACTGATGGCCTGTGGACAACCGGATCCGGCGCCGACAGGCGGCAGCGCAGAGCCCCGTGCCGACAGGCAGATCAACATGCCTGATATCGACGGTGAAGCAGCAACGCGGCTGATCGATCGCATCAGGACGCTCTCTTCCGACGAGTTCGAGGGTCGCATGCCAGCCTCTGCCGGAGAGGATAAAACGGTTGCGTTTCTGAGCCGGGAATTTGAGCGCATCGGCGCCGAACCGGGCAACGGCAATAGTTTTGTGCAGGCTGTGCCGCTGGTTGAAATCACCGGCAGCCCGGAAGCGGAACTGATCATACACAGTAATAGCGATGAACTACTGAAGCTCGCCATGGGCGGCAGGATGGCTGGCGGAACCCGGCGAATCCAGGAATCCGTCCAGGTCACAGATAGCGACATGGTATTCGTGGGCTACGGCATAGTCGCACCCGAGTACGGCTGGAACGACTACCAGGGCCTCGATGTAACCGGCAAGACCGTTGTGATGCTGGTCAATGACCCTGGCTATGCTTCTGGCAATGATGCCTTGTTCAATGGCAAGGCAATGACTTATTACGGACGCTGGACATACAAGTATGAGGAAGCAGCGCGCCAGGGCGCGGACATGGCGATTATCATCCATGAAGAAGGTGCCGCCGGTTATCCGTGGGCGGTGGTAACCAGTGGCTGGACCGGACCCCAGTTTGATCTGATAGGTAATGGCCAGCGCACGCTGCCGACAAAGGTTGAAGCCTGGATCGATAATGAATCTGGTAACGCGCTGTTACGGCATGCGGGGCTGAATTATGAACAAGCGGTCAGGGCCGCGAGCTCAGGCGAGTTTAAGGCAAGGCCGTTAAACGCCAGTGCGAGTATCTCCATCCGCAACACGCTGCGCACCCTCGACTCACAAAATGTCATCGCGATGATTAGAGGGACTTCACGTCCCGACGAATACATTATCTACACTGCTCACTGGGACCATCTCGGCAAAGACCCGGCGCTCGAGGGTGACCAGATCTATAACGGCGCACGCGACAACGCGACCGGTACGGCCGCATTGCTGTCGCTGGCAGAAATGTTCGGAGCAATGAAGCCGGCCCCGGAGCGCAGTGTCGTTTTCCTGGCGGTAACTGCCGAGGAATCAGGCCTGCTTGGTTCGCGCTATTACACCGAGCAACCGCTCTACCCGCTGGAAAAAACCGTGGCCAACATCAACATGGACTCGCTGGGTATTTATGGACCGACCCATGATGTTGCCGTCATCGGTTATGGCAACTCAGAGCTTGAAGAGTATCTGGTCGCCGCGGCCGAGATGCAGAACCGCGAGGTCGTGCGCGAACCCACACCGGAAAAAGGGTTCTTTTACCGTTCGGATCATTTTAATTTCGCCAAGCACGGGGTGCCGGCACTTTACTTCAAATCCGGCACCAACTTCGCAGGCAAGGGCCAAGCGTGGGGACAAAAAATCGAGGCGGAACATATTGCCCAACGCTATCACAAGCCCGCGGATGAATACGATGCCGAAACCTGGAGTGCCACCGGGCTGATGCTGGACATCACTCTTTATTTCGAGATAGGCAAAGCTTTGTCGCTGCAATCGCAATGGCCCAACTGGTATGCGGGCAATGAGTTTCGTGCTGCCAGAGATGCGAGCGCGGCGGCGCGCGAGTGACTTGCTCTGCTTTGCTGATTTAATCCCAGGGACTGTGTCGTGAAAGATCATCGCGGTCATATTGAAACCCGAGCCGTCCATGCCGGGCGACATATCGATACCGCCACCGGCGCAGTCACACCAGCGATTCACTTAAGCACGACTTACCAACGTGATGCCGACGGCGGTTACAGCCGTGGTCATGAATATGCGCGCAACGGTAACCCTAACCGCACGTTGCTGGAAAAGGCGCTGACTGAATTGGAAGAAGGCGCTGCCTGCGCGACGTTCTCATCGGGCAGCGCGGCTACGCTTGCGGTGTTCCAGGCTTTTGGCGCCGGTGCCCACATCGTTGCAACGGAAGACAGCTATCGCGGCACCCTGGAGCAACTGGCGGAGCTGGTGCCCGGCATGGGCATGGAGGTTTCACTGGTCGATACAACTTCTGTCGATGCAGTACGTGCGGCTCTGCGCAAGAACACGCGGCTGCTTTGGATCGAAACACCGTCAAATCCCCTGTTACGAGTGAGCGATATTGCCGCGTTGGTCAAGCTCGCGCGGGAGCATGATTGCCACATAGCCTGTGATAACACGTTTGCATCGCCGGTTTTCCAGCAGCCGCTTGTTATCGGTGCGGATTTCTCCGTGCATAGCACCACCAAGTTTATCGGCGGCCACAGCGATGTTGTGGGTGGCGCTGTTATTGCTGCCGGCGACGATGCTGTAATGCAACGCGTTCGCAAGTGGCAAACCAAAGGCGGGGCCGCGCCATCTGCTTTTGACTGCTGGCTGCTGCTGCGCAGCCTGAATACCCTGCCACTTCGGGTTCGACAGCAGGCGGACAACGCCGCGCAGCTGGCCCGGTTCCTGGACACGCATTCACGGGTAAGCAGAGTCCATTATCCCGGGCTGCCCGCGCATCCCGGTCATACCATCGCCGAGCAACAGATGCGATCCGACGGACAGCCGCGCTTTGGCGGTGTGCTGTCCTTCGAGGTCGACGGCGGTGCCGAAAAGGCCATGGCAATCGCCGCCAGCACGAAGCTGTTCACTCAGGCCACCAGCCTGGGTGGCGTGGAAAGTCTGATCGAACATCGCGCTTCTGCCGAGGGCCCCGGCACCAAGGCCCCGCCCGGTCTGCTGCGTCTGGCCGTTGGTATCGAACATGTCGAGGACCTGATTGCCGATCTCGAATCAGCGCTTACGGCGCAATTTTGATACCTGCGCAGGTCGCCATATACCCGAGCAGTTACATTGGAAAGGTAGTCAGTATGAAAGTACTTAACGGATCACTTTTTGCCATGCTGTCAATGCTGGTCGCCGGCAGTGCACTTGCAGATGACAGCACGACGCAGGCAACGCTCACGCTCGAGCAGATAATGGCCGATCCGGACTGGCTCGGTAATGCACCGGAGGGCCCATGGTTTTCACCAGACGGTTCAATGGTGTTCTACAAACAGAAACGCATCGGGCAGTCGAGCCGTGACTGGTATGTCGTAGCAACCGGCGGCGGCGCAGCGACGAAAATTGAGGCTGCTGAGCACAGTGAAGTGCCCGGCGCTGACCAGGTCTGGAATATGGCACGCGATGCCCTGGCCTGGACTTTTGACGGTGACATATTTGTGCATTCCATGACCGGTGCCAGTACGCGCCAGCTTACGCGTACCGCAGAGACAGAACGTAACCCTCGATTTCTTGCCAATGGCCGGAGCCTTGCCTATCAGCGCAACCAGGATTGGTTTGTTTTTGATTTTGCTACCGGGGAAACCCGCCAGCTGGCCCGCATTCTCGCGGAGGATGATCCCGCTGACAAGCAGCCCGAAGGGTACCTTCAAAAACAGCAACTCAGACTTTTTGAAACCTTGAGCCGCGACCGTAACGAAGCATTGCAGAGACGCGAAGAAGAACGGGCGGCGCGTGAGGCGGATCCCCGCCGGGTGCCCAACCCCGTGTACCTGGGTAAGGACCGGGAAATTGTCTGGACAGCTTTGTCGCCCGATGGCGAGCGGGTCCTGGTAATTCATGGTGACAAAGGGCGCGATTCCGGGCAGCAGGACAAGATGCCCAGATTCGTAGCCGACAGCGGCTTTGTTGATATCGAAGACGTGCGCACCCTGGTGGGTGACGTTGAACCTGCCGACCACCGCTTCATGATCGTGCACCTGGCCAGTCGTGCCACCCACGAGCTTGATCTTGCCGTCCTGCCCGGCATTAAAGACGACCCTCTCGCGTGGCTGAAAGAAAAGAACGGCAAGAAAAGAAAGAGCAAGGGAGATGCCAGACCTCGCCCCGTCGAAGTCATGAACGTTGCATGGTCTGCGGACGGCAGCGCACTGGCGCTGCAAGTGGAATCAGCCGATAACAAGGATCGTTGGATCGCCACGGTCGATTTTTCGAAACATGCGCTGGTGCCGCGTCATCGTCTTTCTGACGAGGCATGGATCAATTATTACTACAACGATTTCGGGTGGGTGCCGGGTCGCAACGACCTCCTGTGGTTGTTATCGGAAGAAACCGGCCACTCACACCTTTACACGGTCGATGCCAGGCGTGGCAAGGCGCAGGCCCTGACCCGCGGCAAGTGGGTGGTTACAGATCCGATACCGGATCCTGCAGGCAAATACATTTATTTTGCCGGCAATCGGACCCACCCGGGTGAATACGAGATTTATCGCGTGCCGGTTGCCGGCGGCGATGTCGAGCGGCTGACCGTGCTTTCGGGGTTCAATGAATTTCGCCTGTCACCCGATGGCCAAAGCCTGCTGATTATTCATTCAGAGCATACCCGCCATCCAGACCTTTGGACCCAGGCCGCGCGGCCCGGCGCCGACGCGGTTCGGCTGACCGACACCATGAGCCCCGCCTACAAGGCCATCGACTGGGTGGTGCCCGAAGTGCTGCCCGTACCCTCCTCGCACGTGCCGGACCCGATCTATTCCAAGCTCTACCTGCCCCGCGACTTCGACGCTGCCCGCTCTTACCCTGCGGTAATGTTCGTACATGGTGCGGGACACACCCAGAACTCGGATTTCGGCTGGCCTTACTATTTTCGCGAGCAGATGTTTCACACCTTGCTCACGCGCGAGGGCTATGTGGTGCTGGACATGGATTTTCGCGCATCGCGGGGCTATGGGCGCGACTGGCGTACGGCCATCTACCGGCAAATGGGTCATCCCGAGCTGGAAGATCTGGAAGACGGCGTCAAGTGGCTGGTGGAAAACTATGGCGTAGACCCGCGGCGCGTTGGCGTCTACGGCGGCTCCTACGGCGGATTTATGACCTTCATGGCGATGTTCCGTCGTCCACAACTGTTTGCCGCCGGGGCTGCCTTACGCCCGGTTACCGACTGGGCACATTACAACCATGAATATACCTCTAACATACTCAACACGCCGGAGCTTGATCCCGAAGCCTATGAACGCAGTTCGCCGATAGAATTTGCGGAAGGTCTTGAGAATCCATTGCTGATTTGCCATGGCATGCTGGATGACAACGTATTTTTTAAAGACACCGTGCGCCTGGTGCAACGTCTGATAGAACTCAAGAAAGAGAACTTCGAGACCGCCATTTATCCGCTCGACCCGCATGGCTTCGTAAACGCCGAAGCCTGGCTCGACGAGTACCGGCGGATTCACAAGTTATTTGAGACCCACGTCAAATAGCCATGCCGGTCTGAACTCTGATTGCAGGTAACCGTGGCAGGGTTCAGTCAGCGCGCTCAATAAGATCAGCACCATCGTTGCGCGGGTTATTTACCACGGTACTGACAGGCCAGGCCTGCAGGTTGCTACGCGGCCATGGTTTCAACAGCGAATAGGTGACATCGTCGCCGCTGTTATTTCGATCCAGCCAGTCATCGTAGTCGCCGGGTTTCAGGATTACCGGCATACGCGCATGCAGATTTTCCATAAACTTGTTGGCTTCAGTGGTGCAGATGGTGACAGAGTCCAGCGGCTCTGCATCGTCGTTTTCGTACCAGCGCTCCCACAAGCCGGCGAAGGCAAAGCCTTCGGCGTCCTGCATGGAAATGAAGTAGGGTACTTTGTGATCGGCCTCTTTTTTCCATTCGTAAAAGCCGCTGCTCGGCACCAGGCACCGGCGCCTGCGAAAGGCATTACGAAACGAGGGCTTCTCACGCACAGTCTCGGAACGCGCGTTGATCATCCGGTAACCAATCTTCTTGTCCTTGGCCCAGTGCGGCACCAGGCCCCAGTGCAGCATCCCCAGCTTGCGTACCCCCTCTTTATCGTGGCGTATTACAGCAACGAAATTGCTGGGCGCGATATTGTAATGCGCCTCAACCTCGGGAGGATCATCGAGATCGAAGAGGCGCGCCATGGCCTCATGGGGCAGGTAAAACGCGTAACGGCCGCACATGCATGCAGTATAGGCGAGAATGTAGTGTCGCAGCCCCCTGATCCGGCCGCCGCGCCGATGCTGCTCACCAGCGGCGCCGCGAAAGCGTATTATGTATTTTTGTCTTCGGCATGGGAGTGTCCGGTTGCGGGAATCCCGACGGCATTCGTCAGATAGCATCGAGCTCATGCTGCCACCGGATACGCGGCAGCTGTCTTTTCGCCTCGTACATGATGATGATCACGAGGTTATCCGC
>JBFGOQ010000087.1:0-8791 GCA_041565075.1 Gammaproteobacteria bacterium | reverse complement strand
CGTGACCACAAAGGACTGATGGACAAGCTGCTCATCACGGGCGGCAAGCGCCTCGCCGGTGAAATACGTGCTTCCGGTGCGAAGAATGCTGCATTGCCGATCCTCGCCGGCACCTTGCTCGCCAGTTCACCGGTGCGCATTTCCAACGTACCCCACCTGAAAGATGTGACAACCACGATCGAGTTGCTCGGCAGGATGGGTGTGCGGGTGACAATTGATGAACGCATGGGCATTCAAGCAGATCCCCGCCCCATTCACGATCTCACGGCACCCTACGATCTGGTCAAGACGATGCGTGCTTCGATTTTGGTTCTGGGTCCCTTGCTCGCGCGCTATGGGGAAGCGCGTGTTTCCTTACCCGGTGGCTGTGCAATCGGAGCGCGACCCGTTGACATTCACGTTGAAGGACTGCGCAGCATGGGTGCGGATATTCGCATGGAGAATGGCTACATTGTCGCCAGCGCGAAGCGACTCGCGGGCACCCGGCTGGTGATGGAAACAGTTACCGTTACGGGAACAGAAAACCTGCTCATGGCCGCCGTGCTCGCCGAGGGGCAGACAGTGCTGAAAAACGCGGCCCGGGAACCGGAAGTGACGGACCTCGCAAATTTCCTGGTTGGCATGGGTGCGCGCATAGCAGGGATTGGCACCGCCACACTCACCATTGATGGCGTTGACGTCCTGCAGGGCATCGACTATGCGGTGTTACCCGATCGCATCGAGACTGGCACCTACCTGGTGGCAGGGGCAATGACGGGCGGGCGCGTACGTGTGCGTGACGCCCGCCCGGGAGATCTCGAGGCCGTATTGGGCAAGCTTGCGGAAAGCGGCGCCGTGGTCACAGTGGGTGAGGACTGGATTGAGGTTGACGGGCAAGGTAAGCGGCCACGAGCCGTGTCATTGAAGACTGCGCCCCACCCGGGTTTTCCTACCGATATGCAGGCCCAGTTCATGGCCCTGAATACAATCGCCGAAGGAACCGGCGTAATAACAGAAACCATTTTTGAAAATCGTTTCATGCATGTGCTGGAACTGCAGCGGATGGGTGCGGATATACGCATTGAGGGGAACACGGCAATCGTGCGGGGCAGGGACGCTCTGACCGCTGCGCCGGTCATGGCCACCGACCTGCGCGCATCGGCCAGCCTGGTGCTGGCGGGGCTGGTTGCCCGGGGCGAGACCCTGGTCGATCGCATCTACCATGTTGACCGCGGCTACGAGCAAATAGAAGAAAAGCTCGGTCAGCTTGGGGCCAGAATTCGCCGCGTGCCTGGTTGAATTTTCAGCTGCCGGGCGCCGGCCTTTCTGAAATCCTGACCTGCGCGGAGAATCGCTGTCCGCCACGGGTGCCCGCAAGTTCGACCATTTCACCAGGGCGCATGCCGGCGATCAGATTGAGTGCCTCCTGGCCATAAATGATTTCACGACCGTTGACGTGGGTCAGGATATCGCCACGCAGCAGACCTGCGGTCTGCGCAGGTGTATCCGGATAGACCTGGTCGATCCACAGACCGCGAGCTGAGTCGAGCCCTGCCGCCTCCGCAAGTTCAGGTGTGAGTTCCAGGGAACTGACCCCCAGCCAGCCACGGATCACCCGGCCGTGTTCAAGGAGTTGCGCCATTACGCCGCGGGCCATGTTGACCGGTATGGCGAAACCAATACCTGTGCTCTGGGAACGCATACGCTCCGACAGGACGGCAGTGTTTATGCCGACCAGGTGGCCCGCAACGTTGACCAGGGCCCCACCAGAGTTGCCGTCATTGATGAGCGCATCGGTCTGTATGAAATCTTCGAATGTCGACAAACCCAATCGGCTTCGCCCGGTAGCACTGACGATACCCTGGGTAACTGTCTGTCCGAGGCCAAGAGGATTGCCGATGGCGAGCACTACATCCCCGACCTGCACGGATTCGCTGCGCCCCATGTTGATGGCGACCAAACCGGGCAGCTCAATCCTCAGCAGCGCCAGGTCGGTATCCGGGTCGCTGCCCAGCACCTCGGCGACCGCATAGCGGCCGTCCGCGAGCAGCACGGCGATTTCCAGCGCCTGATCGATGACGTGATTGTTGGTGAGAATATAGCCGTCCTCGCTGACGATGACGCCACTGCCAAGGCTGTTTTCAAATCTCACTTTGGGGGCTTGCGCCCGGTTGCGATTGAGAAGTGCTTCCAGTCGGGCGCGTGCACCGCTGCCGGTTGGTGTCGCATCGACGACCCGACGACGGGTATAAATGTTCACCACGGCAGGTGCCGCTGTGGCGACCGCAGTGGCGAATGAGGTCGATCCCCCGCTGCCACTCTGGCCCGGCACGGTGGCGGGGCCAATCAGGTCTGGACGCAGCAGAACGACGATAAATGCGATGGCCAGGCCGGCTGATACCCACTGCAGCAGAAATACTAGCGTCTTGTTTAGCGATGACATTCAGGGAACCCTGTTCATGGCCCGCATTCTAGCAGCTTGCCGCCAGTATCCGATCCGGCCATTGCATGGTCAGTTTGCTGACGAGGTGTGTATAATCTGCCGCTGTTTTGTGCCCCCGTTGCGCGCGGCGATGATGCCGGCCCGCCCCGATTCCTCGGGGCTCACCGGTCGCGATGGCAAAATCATCAGTGTGTGCGGGTCCTGGCCTCACTAAGCAGACAATTTCACGGGAGAGCGCTCGATGAGCGAGCAGGGAGTCGATCTCGGCAGACGCCGGTTTCTGACCATGGCGACGACTGTCACAGGCGGCGTCGGCGTGGCGCTGGCGGCCACGCCTTTCATGGCTTCCATGAAACCCAGCGCCAGGGCGCAGGCCCTGGGCGCCGCTGTCGAAGTGGATATCAGCAAGCTGGAGCCGGGCGCGATGATCAGGGCGGAATGGCGCGGCAAGGCGATCTACATCGTTGACCGGACGGAGGGACAGTTGCAGCGACTTGAGGGCCTCGGCGCCGAGGTCTTGCGAGACCCTCAGTCAGAGGAAGCACAGCAACCCGCGTATGCGCGCAACGCTTATCGCTCCATCAGAGACGATATCCTGGTGCTGGTCGCCGTCTGCACCCATCTTGGCTGCGCGCCTGAATACCGGCCGGAGGTGGCGCCCGCCGACCTGGGCCCGGAGTGGAAAGGCGGGTTTTTCTGCGCTTGCCATGGTTCGAAGTTTGATCTTGCCGGCAGAGTTTACAAAGGTGTACCCGCTCCCCTGAACTTGCCGGTTCCGCCACACCGGTATCTTGCGCAATCGGTCATTCTTATTGGTGACGACACGGGGGCCGACGCATGAAACACAAGACCGCTTCCGCGTCGCAGTACACCGGTGGTCGCCTCGCGGCCTTTGGCAACTGGATAGACGATCGCTTCCCCATGTCCAAGATGTGGCGTGAGCACCTTTCCGAATACTACGCGCCGAAGAATTTTAATTTCTGGTATTACTTCGGATCGCTGGCGTTGCTGGTGCTGGTTATGCAGATCGTGACCGGTATTTTCCTTACCATGAATTACAAGCCGTCGGCGGCAGAGGCCTTTGCCTCTGTCGAGTACATCATGCGTGATGTCGAGTGGGGCTGGCTCATTCGCTATATGCATTCCACCGGCGCCTCGATGTTCTTCATCGTCGTGTACCTGCATATGTTCCGCGGCCTTATGTATGGCTCCTTCAAGAAGCCGCGGGAGCTCATCTGGATCTTTGGCATGTTGATCTACGTAGCGCTGATGGCCGAGGCGTTCATGGGCTATCTGCTTCCCTGGGGCCAGATGTCCTACTGGGGCGCGCAGGTAATTGTGTCGCTATTTGGTGCGATACCGGTCATTGGCGAAGGGCTGGCCGAATGGATTCGTGGCGACTTCTATATTTCAGACATTACGCTCAATCGGTTTTTTGCCTTGCACGTAGTTGCGGTACCGCTTGTTCTGCTGCTGTTGGTGGTGGCACACATACTGGCGCTGCATGAAGTCGGGTCCAACAACCCGGATGGCATTGAAATCAAGGAGCACAAGGACGCACAGGGAATACCGCTGGACGGCATACCCTTTCATCCTTACTACACGGTGAAAGACATTGTTGGCGTAACCGTATTTCTGGCCATTTTCGCAGCCATTATTTTTTATGCCCCGGAGATGGGGGGCTACTTCCTTGAACATGCCAACTTTGAACCCGCCGACCCGCTAAAAACTCCTGAGCACATTGCGCCAGTCTGGTATTTCACGCCGTTTTACGCAATTCTGCGCGCCGTTCCTAACAAGCTGGGTGGCGTCACGCTCATGGGCCTGGCCATTATTGTGCTCTTTTTGCTGCCCTGGCTGGATCGCTGCAGCGTTCGGTCCATCCGCTATCGCAGCGCTACTTTTAAAGTTGCTTTATTCTCATTTGCGGTGAGTTTTGTGGCGCTGGGCTGGCTGGGACTGCAAAAGCCTACCGGTATGTTTACCTGGTTGTCTCGTATTTTCACTCTGGTGTATTTCGCGTTCTTCATTCTGATGCCGTTTTATACGAAAAACGAGAAGACCAAGCCGGTTCCGGAAAGGGTGAACTACCATGCTTAAGACGGCCTTGCTGGCTTGGTTATTGATTGTGCCGGGTGCGGCCCTGGCGGCAGGAGGCGGGCAACAACTCATGCACGCCAATAACGATCTGACCAATCTCGCGTCACTGCAGCGCGGGGCACGCAATTTTGTAAATTACTGCCTCGGCTGCCACTCCGCGAGTTATGTCCGCTACAATCGACTGGCCGGCGACTTGCAGCTCAGCGACGATCAGTTGCTGGCTAACCTGATGTTCACTGGCGAGCGGATTTACGACACCATGGATATCGCGATGCCGGCCGATGAGGCGAAAGCATGGTTCGGGCGCACGCCGCCGGACCTGTCGCTGGTTGGACGGTCGCGTGGAGCCGACTGGCTTTACACTTTCCTGATGACCTTCTATGTGGACAGCAGTGCGGCCACAGGCAGCAACAACCTGGTCCTGCGCGGCGCCAGCATGCCGCATGTTCTGTGGGAGTTGCAGGGGCTTCAGTCAGCCGTTTTTGGCACGGAGACGGACGCTGAAGGTAACGAACTTAAAGTATTTGAAAGGTTCGAGCCAATAAGCGCTGGCAAGATGTCCGACAAGGAGTTCGAGCAGTTTGTTCGTGATCTTGTGAATTTTCTCGCCTATATCAGTGAGCCAGTGCAACTCAAGCGCCGCGCGATGGGCGGGTGGGTGCTGGCATTTCTGTTCGTGTTCTTCGTGCTGGCCCTGCTTCTCAAAAAGGAGTACTGGTCAGATGTTCACGAATAGCGACGCGCGTAATTTTTAATCTGGAGTATGGATATGGCACTCGTCGCCAACCGGCGGTCAGTAATGACCCTGTTTTCCAACCCGACCTGTCCCAACAGTCACCGGACCCGTATTGTTTTGTCCGAAAAAAGCATCAACGTGGATATTGTCACCGTGGATGGGCCGCGCCTGCCGGAAGACTTGCTGGACCTTAATCCTTATCACAGCGTGCCAACGCTGGTTGACAGGGACCTCGTTTTGTATGACTCACGGGTCATTATCGAGTATCTGGACGAACGTTTTCCGCACCCGCCACTGATGCCGGTTGATCCTGTTACCAGAGCGCAATTCCGGCTGGCGCTGTATCGAATCGAAAAAGACTGGTACAGCCTTGCCAAGACGGTTACAGAGAGCGACAAGCGCAAAGCCAACAAGGCGCGCAAGATTCTGCGTGAAAGTATTCTGGCCAGCGCCGAGGTTTTCTCGGCGAAGAAATATTTTCTCAGCGACGAATTCTCGCTGGTCGATTGCAGCATCGCGCCAATCCTGTGGCGCTTACAGCAATTCGAAATTGATATCGAGGGTGAGTCGAAAGCCATCGACAAGTATTGCAGCCGCGTGTTTCGCCGGCGTTCGTTCAAGAACAGCCTTACGGAGCTGGAGCAGGAGATGCGTTCCTGACCCTGCAGGTGTGGTTGTTGTGACGGATGAATCACTGACTTCGAGGCGGCCTTATCTTATTCGGGCGATGCACGAATGGATGGCTGATAATGGCCAGACTCCACATATCGTGGTGGACGCCAATGCCCCGGGGGTAGAGATTCCTGCAGGGCATGCCCGCGATGGACGCATTATCCTGAACATCAGCCAGTCGGCCACTCGCGACCTGATCCTGGGCAATGACATCGTGGCTTTCGAAGCGCGCTTTGGTGGCAGCCCTTTTTATATCAAGTTACCGGTGGCTTCTGTGCTGGGTATTTACGCCCGGGAATCGGGGCAAGGCATGATTTTTTCGGGCGACGACAAGGGTCCCGAACCGCCCGACCAGCAGCCCGATGATGAGGACAGCACCACCGGCGCCCGGGCGCACCTTCGCGTGGTCAAGTAGACGGCACGTACCCACGACGAGTGGTGCATGATCGAAATCATCCACGCAGACATTACTGCACTGCAAATCGACGCAATTGTGAATGCGGCCAACAACAGCCTGCTTGGCGGCGGTGGTGTGGATGGCGCGATTCACGCGGCAGCCGGACCACAACTGCTGCAAGCCTGCCGCGAGATCGGTCCTTGTCCCACCGGTGATGTGCGCGTCACCCCGGGCTTCAATTTGCCGGCACGCTGGATCGTTCATGCCGTCGGCCCGATCTGGCAGGGCGGTAACCGGGGTGAGGCGGACTTGCTGGCGTCGTGTTATCGCAGTGCTTTGCAACTGGCTGCAGAATCCGGCTGGCGAAGCCTGGCATTTCCTTGTATCAGCACAGGCGTCTACGGTTATCCCAAAAAAGAGGCGGCGCGCATCGCGTTGCGAGAATTGTCCGCACGCCAGAATGATTTCGATCGGCTGGTGGCCTGCTGTTACTCCGCCGGTGATGCCGCGCTCTATCGTCAGTTGGCGGGTGAGGCAGGCGGTGATTGAGTCGGCACGAACAACTTGTCCGGATTGAGGATACCGGCGGGGTCAAACTGCTGTTTGATCTTTTTCATCAGAGCGAGTGCTGCAGGTTCGATTTCCAGACCAAGAAACTCGCGCTTGTCGTAACCGATTCCATGCTCTCCGGACAGTGTACCTTGCAGCAACAAGACTGCTTCGAAAACCTGTGCCAGGCATTTCCGGGCCTTGTCCCGTTCACCCGCCCGGCCGAAATCGGTAAGCAGGTTGACATGGATGTTACCGTTGCCCGCATGGCCAAAATTAACCATCGTGATGCCATGACGCGTGGCCAGGCTATCCAGAATTTCCAGCAACTTGGGCATTTTCGAAACGGGCACGACTACGTCTTCGTTGATCTTGTCGGGTGCGATGTTTCGCAGGGCAGGCGAGAGGGCCTTGCGAGCGGCCCATAATTCTTCGCGTTGGGTGTCGCTGCGCGCAACACGAACTTCGAGTGTCCCGTCGTCGGTGAGTGCCCTGCGCAGTGCTGCGACTTCGCTCTGCATCGCGCTGCGTGGGCCGTCGAGTTCCACGATCAACAGCGCCCCCGCCCTGGCGGGCAGGTCGATTCCGGGCAGGTCTTTGATAAGGGCGACGGCATGGCGGTCCATGAACTCCAGCGCGGACACTCCGAGTGGCGTAGCCATTACCCGGGTCAGCGCTCTGGCCGCAGCCGCAAAATCCACGAAAGCCGCTCGTAAGGTATGCCGGGCTTCGGGAATATTGCACAATTTCAACGTCGCCTCGGTAATCAACGCCAGCGTACCTTCGGAACCGATTACGAGCCGCGTGAGGTCATAACCGACAACGCCCTTGCTCGTGTAACAGCCCGTGCGCAGGCTGTCGCCCGTGCCGCTGACCGCCAGTAGACCCAGGGTATTCTCCCTCGCCGTGCCGTAACGAATGGCGCGCGGGCCGGCTGCATTGCAGGCCAGATTGCCGCCTACGCTGCAATAAGCTGCGGAGCTGGGATCCGGGGGCCAGAACAGTCCATGTGCAGCGCAAGCTGATTGCAATTCGCCGTTCATGACGCCGGGCTGGACAATTGCGATGCGATCGCCCGGGATGATATCGATGATGCGGTTCATTCGCTCGAAGGAAAGGCACAGGGCGCCGGGCGCGGGCACCGCGGCACCGGCAGTGCCTGTCCCGCGCCCACGGGCGGTGATCGCCACGCCGTGGCGCGCGCAGCTACGCACGATTTCCGCGACCTGCGCATGCTCCCGGGCAAACGCGACGGCTATGGGGCTCAGTTGGCGTCTGGAATTGTCACAGCCATACGGCCAGCAATCGGCCGGCTCGGTCAGCAGGTCATCATTCCCCAGCAAGCTGGCAAGTTCCGTCAGCAACGCTTGCATCGCGCCCGGTCCTGTCAGTCGCCGGGACCGAACAGGCGAGAGTCAATAAAATCGCAAAGACAATGAATGATAAGCAAATGCACTTCCTGGATGCGGGCAGTGGACGTGGCGGGCACCCGCAATTCAGTATCGTTGGCGCCCAGTCGCGTAGCCATGGATCCGCCATCGCGACCGGACAGGGCGACTACGCTCATGTCTTTGTCGTGCGCAGCATCGATAGCGCGGTTGACGTTTTCGGAATTGCCCGAGGTGGAAATGGCCAGCAACACATCGCCGGCCTGACCGAGCGCGCGCACCTGCTTGGCAAAAACCTCTGCGTATTCGTAATCGTTGGCAATCGAAGTCAATGTTGACGTGTCGGTGCTCAGCGCCACAGCCGGCAAGCCGGGCCGTTCGCGTTCAAAACGATTGAGCATTTCCGAAGAAAAATGTTGTGCATCGCCAGCCGAACCCCCATTGCCGCAGCTCAGCACCTTGCCGCCTGCCAGCAGACATTGGGCTATGCTGTCACCCGCGCGCACAATTGGCGCGGCCAGTATGGG
>JBFGOQ010000086.1:0-9021 GCA_041565075.1 Gammaproteobacteria bacterium | reverse complement strand
ATCATGGCGCGCGCCACGGCGCCTGTTACATCCAGCACCGGGATGCCCACCAGCATGTATCCGCAAGAAGCCAGCGCAACCAGCGGAAAGGTCCGAAGCCCGGCACTGCGGGCGTGTTTTTCCCGGTTAAAAGCGACCGGCAGGGCGAGCACATAGGCTGCCGCGAGGTGGATGAGGTTGGAAATGATATCCGCCCACTGGAGATCAGGCATGGCGATAGTCCGTTGCACTTATTGAAACGGCTATTCTAACCGGGCGAGGCCGCGTCGGCAGCCTCGCGGGATTGTCACTATTCCTTGAGCTTGATGAACAGCTGGCCATCCTGGACCTGGATGAACTCGACGCCGTCCGAGAAGGCTTTCCAGAAGCCGCGGTCACCCCCGAATTGTTGCACCAGATCGACGTTCTTGAGATTACCGAGCCAGGCATTGGGTACCGGGACTCCCATAATGCTGACGCCTTTCAGGACCACCACCGGGCGTCCTTCGTTGAACGCCAGCTCAAGGCCGGTCGCAACTTTCACTGTTTGCCCGCCCATCACCGGGAAATCTTCGTCCAGCGGAATCAGCAGTTTGGCGCTGGCGAGATTGTCCGACAGATCGATGGCCAGGCGCGAGGCCATGTTGGTGTTGCGCGCAACAAGTGCGTTGAGTTCCTTCTCGGAGAAGCGAATTTCCCGCCGCGCATTGTCTTCACTGTAGACCTCGGGCTTGAGATTGCCCTGTTCGTCATATTCGCTGGCAGTTCGGGCCAGACGGGTTCCGGTAATGCCTTCCAGCCTTTCGATTTTCTGCTCCAGCACCTGTTCTTCTTTCTGATTAAGCGTGACAGGCTTGAATTCGGACGGGAAGATCCATGTTTTGATCACCCAGATCGTGGCTACCACCGTGACGAGGATTACACCCGCCACGATTGCGAAGACCTGTAGCCCGCTGAAGCGGCGTTTCTTCTCAGGCTGTGCGCCGGAATCGGTATTTGTGTTCATAAGTCTATCCTGGGGGCGACAACTGCCGATGTAAACCGCGAAATTGTCAAATACTGTTATCGCGAAGTCACGCGGGTAATTGCTTTCAGTCCCGCGCTGGCCGAATATGCGGGATTATCGGGTAAAACAAATTGCCCTCCGGCCATACTGAGGGAATTTACGGGGTCAAATGACACAAAGCGACGCAGCCTCCTGGGTAGTCCTGAAATATGGCGGAACCAGCGTGTCATCCAGGGCGGCGTGGCAGCGTATCGCCGAGCGTGTGCGCGCCTGCCAGGCTGAAGGTCTGCGCCCCGTTATTGTGCAGTCTGCCTTGCAGGGTGTCACCAATCAGCTGCAGTCGCTGCTTGAGCTCGCACTTACTGAGGACTGTGCTGCGCCCCTGGCAGCAATTCTCGAGCAACATGCTTTGCTGGCCAGGCAAATGCAAATTGCATTGCCCGACAAAGTCCCGGCGATTATCGCCGACACCGGGCAGATACTGGCAGGCATTCACCTGGTCGGCGAAGTAAGCCCCCGGGTTGCGGCGAAAATCCTGTCCACCGGAGAACTGATGGCCAGCCTCATCAGTGCCCGGTACCTGAGACAAAAAGAGAATCTTGACTGCGCCTGGCTCGACGCCCGGCAGGTCCTGCGCAGTCATCCTGGTGTCCACGACGACGCGCACGGGGACTACCTGGCAGCAAGTTGCAATCACGAGCCGGACCCGGCGTTGGGTGAGCGGTTCCGCAAAGCGGGCGACGTCATACTTACCCAGGGATTTATCGCCGCCAACGAAAAGGGCGAAACGGTAGTGCTGGGTCGCGGCGGATCGGATACATCCGCTGCCTGCATCGCATCGCTGCTGAGCGCCAGCAGGCTGGAGATCTGGAGCGACGTGCCAGGCATGTTCACCGCTGACCCGCGCTCGGTGCCGTCGGCGCGCTTGTTGCGCAAGCTCGAATATTCCGAGGCGCAGGAAATATCGACCATGGGGGGCAAGGTTCTGCACCCTCGTTGCATTACCTCGGTCAAGGCACACAAGATTCCCATACACCTGGGGTGCGCCGAACGGCCTGATATTGAGGGCACGGTGATTTCCACCACCGGCGACACCGCGCCGCGCGTAAAAGCGGTTTCAAGCAAGAAGGGAATAACGCTGGTGTCCATGCAGACAGTTGGCATGTGGCATCATGTTGGCTTCCTTGCCGAGGCCTTCGAGTGTTTTCGCCGGCACGGCTTCTCTATCGACCTTGTCTCGACGTCGGAAACCAATGTCACCGTTTCGCTTGATCCCGCTGACGGGCGAATCCGTTCCCAGGCGCTGGAGCGACTCAGCAAAGATCTGGCAAGAATCTGCAAGGTCAGCCTGATTCACGATTGTGCCGCCGTCAGCCTGATCGGGCGCAACATACGTGCCATCTTGCACCGCCTGGGTCCCGTGCTGGAACTGTTCGAGGAACACAAGATTCATCTGCTTACCCAGGCCGCCAGCGATCTCAATTTTTCTGTTGTGGTGGACGAAGATCAGGCAGACAGGCTGGTGCAGCAGTTGCACGGCATCGTAATCGCGTCAAACGAGGGCGACGATTTTCTTGGCCCGACCTGGCAACAGGTGTTTGCGGGGCGGGAAGAATCGCTACGGCAGGATACCTGGTGGCGGAGCAAGCGCGAACAACTATTGCAACTGGCGCCAGTTGACGCCGCCGCATATGTGTATGACCTCGAGAGCATCGATAAAGCGATCGGTAGCCTGACCGCCATGCAATCGCTTGATCGGCAGCTTTATGCGGTCAAGGCCAACTGGCAATCCGACGTCCTAGCACGTATGTACGCGGCGGGTTTGGGGTTCGAATGCGTCTCTGCCGGCGAGGTCCGGCATGTGACCGGCCTGTTCCCGGATATTGATCGGCGCCGGATCCTGTTCACACCCAACTTCGCGCCGGCGGACGAATACAAGTTCGGATTCGAGTCGGGCGTAAACCTGACGCTGGACAGCCTGTCGCCTTTAGAGAATTGGCCTGCGCTTTTTGCGGGCCAGGAGATTTTTGTGCGCCTGGATATGGGCAAAGGACGCGGGCACCATCAGCATGTCCGCACGGCAGGCTTGCACTCCAAGTTCGGTGTCCCGCTGTTTGAGCTCGATCGCCTGCAAGAGCTCGCGGCAAACGCGGGTGTAAAGATTACCGGTCTGCACAGCCATGCCGGCAGTGGCGTGATGAACAGCGAGCACTGGCCGGAGATGGCGGAAGAAATGGCTGAACTGGCCGGTCGCTTTGATGCTGTGAAGGTTCTTGACCTGGGGGGCGGGCTGGGTGTGCCCGAGAAACCGGGCGCGAAAGGGCTTGATGTCGCCGAACTCGACGCGCGGCTCGCGCAGGTAAAAAAGCGCTGGCCGCAGTACCAACTATGGCTGGAACCGGGGCGCTACCTTGTCGCGGGGGCCGGTGTGTTACTGGCCCGGGTTACCCAGGTCAAGGGCAAGGGACTGGCACGTTTTGTCGGGCTTAATACGGGCATGAATTCGCTGATTCGTCCGATGCTCTATGGCGCCTGGCATGAGATTGTCAATCTCAGTCGTCTGGACGAAGAGGTGACCGGCTTTGCCCATGTGGTCGGGCCGATTTGTGAAACGGGCGACACGCTGGGCCGTGACCGACTGCTGCCTGAATGCGAGGTTGGCGACGTGATGCTGATCGCCAACGTGGGCGCCTACGGACGAGTGATGAGTTCCAATTACAACTTGCGCGAACCCGCGCAGGAACTGGTGCTGGGCCAGGATTGAAAAAAGCCGCGCTCAACCGGTATTTTGCAGACCCTGCGAGATGCCATTGACGCTGGCATACAAGGCGCGCAACAGCTCATCGTCTTCACCATCGCTTGCCCGCCAGCGCTTGAGCAAGTCCACTTGCAGAATGCTCATGGGGTCAACGTACGGGTTACGCAGTCGGATCGCCCGACGCATGGTTTTGTCGTGTTCCAACAGCCGGTCGGATTCACGAATCTTGAGTACAATATCAACCGTGCGCCGGTATTCGTTGCCGATGGTCTTGAAAAAGTGGCGGTACTCCTCATCTACCAGCTCCAGGTAGTGACTTGAAGTAGCCAGGTCGGTCTTGGCCAGCACCGTCTCGATATCGTCGAGCATGCTGGCTACATACAGCCAGTTTCGCGACATCTCGGTAACGGCTTCGATACCGTGTTCGTCTATGGCCACCTGCAGTCCCTTGCCAAACCCGTACCAACCCGAAATCATCTGGCGGTTTTGCGTCCAGGCAAACACCCAGGGGATGGCGCGCAGGTTTTCAAAGCCTTTGCCAGAGCGTCGCGAAGCAGGCCGCGAGCCAATCTGCATGCGCTCGATGACATCGATGGGCGTCACCTGGCGAAAATATTCCAGAAAGCCAGGTGCTTCGTAGACCAGCTCGCGAAACTCACTGCGGCTGGCGTCAGAAATCGTCTCCATGATCACGTGCCAGTTATGGCGAATCTCGGGATAGGCCTCCGAGCCCGTGCCGCGTTCGCGCAAAGTAGCGCGGGTCAGGGTGCTCAGCGCGCGCTCCAGGTTGCGTACCGCGATACCCCGAATGCCGTACTTCGCGTCGATAATTTCGCCCTGCTCGGTGGTGCGCAGGCGGCCGTTTACGGCACCCCTTGGTGCACCCATCACCGCGCGGTGGGTCCTGCCGCCGCCACGGCTGATTGACCCGCCGCGACCGTGGAATATCGTCAGTTCGATATCTGCGTCTTCGAACACCGCGGCCAGTGCGGCCTGGGCCTTGTACAAGCCCCAGCGGGAAGCGGCGATGCCGCCATCCTTGTTGCTGTCGGAGTAGCCGACCATGACGACCTGGCGATGATCGCGCTTGGCCAGGTGCTCACGATAAGCATCCAGTGCAAGGAGTTCCTGCATGACATCGGGTCCTGCTTCCAGGTCGGCCACGGTTTCGAACAGCGGCGCGACGTCCAGTGGCACCTCACCGTCTTCCCCGGCCATGCCGGCCCAGCGCGCCAGCAGCAGTACCGACAGCACATCGTCGGCCCCCTGGCTCATGCTTATGATGTAAGGCCCGACCGCTTCCTCGCCGAAAAACTTTTTGCAGTGGCCGACGGTCTGGAATACATCCAGGAGTTTTTCTGCCTCGGGTGACGGTGAATCCAGGGTCTGGGGATGCTCTGCCTGCAGCGCCGCGAGGAGTTTCTTGGTGCGTTCGCCGCGTTCGAGGCTGAGCCAGCCGGGTTCATTCAGCAATTCTCCGATGACCTGGCGATGAATCAGGGCGTCCTGGCGAACATCAAGAGTTGCAATGTGAAAACCGAAAGTCTGAACCCGGCGCATTAATCTCCTGACCTTGAACAGACCGGCATTTTGTCCTTTGTTTTTTGCCAGACTTTCCGCCACCAGGGCAAGGTCGGCAAGCAACTCCTGCGGTCCGATATAGGCATGCTTGCGATCTTCGAAAGTGGCGCGCATACGGGCCATCACGAGCCTCAGGAACATGCGGTAAGGCATGTCCTTGTGGCGCGGATGGATGCTGCTGCGCACGCCCGGAAAGAACCTGCCGTATTCCTTAATTCGGTCTTCAATTCGACGATCAAAATTGACCAGGCGGCTGGATTGGCTGAGCACCCGGGACAAAGCTTTGATCTCACGGAAATAGGCATCGAGGATCAGGGCGCGCTGGCGGGTCAGGGCATCGCGTAAAGTTTCCGGGCCGACGTTAGGATTGCCATCCATGTCACCACCGATCCAGGTGCAGAAACGCACCATGGCAGGGACCTGTGCGTCATCTGCCGCAGCGCCGAATTCCTCGCGAATGGCCCTCTCCAGACCCTCGTAGAGTGGCGGGATAATCCTGTATATGACATTGGTCAGGTAAAAGAGGGCATGTTCCCGCTCGTCCGCCACGGTCATGCGCTCGTTGGGGTGTTCAAGCGTCTGCCAGATCAGGGTGATCTCGTTGCGCAGCCGCTCGCGTATAACCTCGTGTTCGTCAGGAGGCAATGAAGGGTTGAACCGCTCCACCAGGTCATAAGCAATTCGCTGGTGCTTGCGCAGGATCGTCTGACGAACAGCCTCGGTCGGGTGAGCGGTGAAAACCGGCTCAAGTTTCAATTCCGGCAACAGCCTCTGCACATCGGCAAACCGCACGTTTGCCCCATGCAGGTCGCTCAGCAGTTCCTTGAAGCTGCCTCTTTGGGGGCTATCTGAATTGCGCATGTAATCGATGCGTCGGCGCACACGGTGGATCTGCTCGGCGAGGTTGACGACCTGGAAATATAACGAGAACGCTCGGATGACATCGAATGCCTTGGCAGCACTGAGGTTCCTGATCTGCCATGCGAGGTCGTCTTCGCCCATGGCCTTGCCGTTGCGAACCAGGATTGCAGCTTTGCGGCTCGCTTCCACGCGGGCGAACAGTTCCTCGCCGCCTTGTTCGCGCAGCATATCGCCGACGATGCTGCCCAGCATGCTGACGTCTTCCCGCAGTGGCTGGTCTTTCCTGGTGAACTCAACTTCGGTGCGTTTCATGGCGGCTTTATACCGGAATGTTCGCAAGCCGTCACCGGCTGCTATTTTCCTTGTAAATTGATGCTCCGATACGAGTTGCCGGATACCCGGTGCGGGACGACGACCCGCAATCTGGCTTGCTTCAGGCCTGGCCGGAAGGTGCAGGGCCCGTCGATTGGCGGACCACCAGGCGCGAGTCGATGATTTCCTTGGTTTGATTGCGCTCGGGGGAGTCCAGCCGGTGGATGAGTATTTTGGCTGCCGACTCCGCCATTTCCCTGATGGGCTGGTGAATCGTCGTCAGTGCAGGCCAGGTCTGGGCCGCAACCGGCGTATCGTCGAAGCCGACAACCGAGAGCTTGCCAGGCACTTCAAGACCCAAGTCGCGAGCCACTCTCAGCACGCCTGCGGCCATGTCGTCATTGGCGGCAAAAATAGCTGTCGGGCGTGGCTTTCGTCCCAGCAGCCTGCGAGCCGCGTCTTCACCGGACTCGAAACTGTTGTAGCCTTCCACGACAAGTCGCTTGTCCACAGCCAGCCCCGACTCTCTCAGCGCACGACGATAACCGTCCTCCCTGGTGGCCATAGCCTCGTGATCAGGGTGTCCCTGGATATATGCGATGCGTTTGTGGCCAAGCTTAATCAAGTGCTGGGTGATTTCGAAACCGGCCGATTCGTCGGTTGTCGCCACCCAGGGGTAGTCTTCACGTCGCTGCGACGGTGCAATCTGGACAAAGGGCGTGCCTCGCTCCACCAGCGCCCGGGTCACACTGCGTATGTCCGACAGCGGTGGCGTAAGCACCACGCCATCACAGCGGCCCTGATCGCGCAGGTCCATGATTTCATCGGCCAGCCCGGGACTCCTGGAATCACAAGGATGAACCAGCAAATCATAGCGGTGCTCGCCGCATGCAGCTAACACCCCGGACTGAATGTTGAACAGGTAATTTGCGCTGGGATTGTCATAAAGCAAAGCGACAATATATGAACGCTTTGCGGCGAGGCGCCGGGCAGAAAAATTGGGCCGATAATTGAGCCTCTCGATTGCGACTTTTACCCGGTCACGTGTTTCCTTACGCACATTGGGTTCTTCGTTGATAACGCGGGACACAGTCTTGATCGAGACACCCGCCAGTGCGGCAACATCATCGATGGTTGCTTTTTTTGTAGTGCTGATCGTCATGACATTTTTGTGCTGCGAGATTGAAACTCAATTATTGAGCGTAATTTTTTTACACATGCACAATGCCTCTTTGCATGTAAGCCGCATGTAAGCTGTGCTCGGCTGCTCCCAGATGCGAGAACGGGCTGTCGGCCTGCCCTTGGACAGGCCGACTGGTTCCTTTAGGCCATGCTGCGACGCTACGTTATTGCCCGATGTGGTAGGCGCCTCGGATTCCCCAGGAGCGCGGTGGGTTCCAGGCAAACTGCGGCCGGCTGCCCTGGTCAGACAAATAGGTTGGGAAGCGTTCGTCGGTTACGTTGTAAACGAAAGCTTCAATGTTCCATGATTCATCCGGACTGGTATAGCGCAATGTCGCATCCAGCGTGCCGAAGGCCTCACGTTTCTGTGAGAACTGGGGCAGGGCGTCGAAGTTGCCCTCGTTGAAATGCGTCTCGTCTTCCCAATGGAACTTCACGTAAGGCGTGAGCCGCCCATTGTTGCCCAGATAGTAGTCATGCTCATAGGCAACTGTCAGGGATACGGGGGTCGAGTAAGGCAGTTTCTTGCCTTCCACGTTGTTGACACCCGATCCGTCGTCCTGAGGAATGCAGGCAAACTCGGGTCCGATTTCGGCGCGATCATCGCAAAAGAATGCTTCACCGACGTACCCGGGCCATGCTTTGAATTCTGCATTCAGCAGTCCGAGGCCACCCGTGAGCCGACCGTTGTCCCAGGGAATCCAGTCAAACTCGATCTCAATGCCCTTGATCTCTGCTTCGCCGGCGTTGGTCGTCAGCAAGGTGCCAATCTCCTGTTCCGGTATGACCGGTGTGCCCGGGGGGTCTTCGACCACGCCCACGGTGCGAAACTGGCTGACCTGCTTGTTTGTGAAGTCCGTCCAGAATCCCGTGACGATCAGGTTCATCGAACCATCGAGCAAGGAACTCTTCCAGCCCAGCTCGTAGTTCAGGACCTCTTCCGGCTCGAAATTAAAGATCTCGATGCGGCCGCAGCGGCACACGTCGACGCCATCGCCGAACGAGCCTGCCTTGGACCCCGTCGCCGCGTAGAGATAAACAAAAGAATCGCTGGTCAGGTCGTAATCAAGCCCGATTCGCCAGTTACTCTGATAAAAACTTGCAAGGTTGTCATTGACATCAAAAAGTGAGTAGTTGTTGAACCGGTCCTGGGCGCCCATGCCCTGGCGCAGGTCGGCGCTGGTATACAAGGGCAGCAGCAGTTCGTCCAACTGCGACGGCGTCGGGAAGTCGTCGTTTTCGATCAGGCCCTGGCTCCAGCCGCCGCTGCCGAAGGCACCGATGTTCCTGCCGCCGACATCTTCGCGAGTGTCTTCGGTATAGCGGCCGCCAAGCGTGAGGT
>JBFGOQ010000085.1:0-9242 GCA_041565075.1 Gammaproteobacteria bacterium | reverse complement strand
GATGGTGATAGGCAATCTGATGAACCTCTGCGAGATCGAGCCGAAACAGGTTCACGACTGGTTCATGGAAACCCATGTAGACTCGTCGGACTGGGTCATGGGTCCGAACGTCTACGGAATGGCGCTGTTCTCCGACGGCGGGCTCTTTGCCACGAAGCCCTACATTTGCGGATCCAATTACCTGCTGAAAATGAGTGACTTCGGCAAGGGGCAATGGTGCGACGTGGTAGACGGACTGTACTGGCGGTTTGTTTACAAGCACCAGGAATTTTTCGCCGCCAATCCGCGGCTGTCCATGATGGTCAGCATGCTCGGACGCCTGCAGGGCCAACGCCGCGAAAAGATTTTCACTGCCGCCGATGCTTTTCTCGCCGCCAAGACTACACCGCCATAGTCTGAACAGCGTCTCCCCTGTTCTTGCCGGCCCTCTTTGCCGACGCTGTTCTCAGCGCAGCCTGGCGGCGATCTCATGCATGGTGTTGGCCAGTTCTTCTTGCCGCTTTTTCGTTGGCCCATCGCCACCGTTTGCGTTAACGGCGCTTGCCAGTGACTTGATGGTCTTCGCAAGCCCGCGGTCACGTTGGTCGTCCTTGAGCCGCTGCCCGGCAAGATCCAGCGCTGCTCTTAGCGCATTCAATTGAGTTTCCGGCAGGGCACCGGCACGTTCAAGCTGATCGATATACGCCAGGGCCACGACCGGCTCGGCCGGCCAGGTGACACGAAACTGCTGCTGGGGATTGAACACACTACCCTGATCCGCAATGCGCGCGGCAGCGATCTCATTGCTGGACATATACTCGCCGGGCGAAAGCGCCAGCACATCCAGACCACGCGTGATCTCAGTCCCGTAGATGCGACCCTTGTACCAGTAAGTTGACCAGAACCCGCCGGAAACCAGCTCCTCTGCATCCACGGGACCGCGGTCGAAGTAAGCGATCTCGATGGGCCTGGCCGAATCGGTAAAGTCCACCACCGAGATACCGCCCTGGTACCAGGCCTGCACGAAAATATCGCGTCCCGGCACCGGCACGATAGAGCCGTTATGTGCCACGCAGTTTTCCTGCTCGAGCTGCGGCGCTGGCATCTTGTAATAGCTGCGAAACTCCAGCTTGCCGCCGACAATGTCGTAGATGGCGTCGGCGCCCCAGGTCAACGGATCATACGCACGGCAACGCGGCCGGCCTCCGCCACCCCACTCGTCGGTGAAGATGACTTTGCTGCCGTCGTTGTTAAAGGTCGCCGAATGCCAGTAGGCGAAGCCCTTGTCGAGCACCGAATCCAGGCGCCGTGGCTTCAGCGGATCGGAGATATCAAACAAGATGCCGTTACCTGAACAGGCGCCGGCCGCCAGGTTTTTCTCAGGATAAACCGTGATGTCATGGCATTCATCTGTCTTGCTGGTCTCCTGCGTGTCATCACCATGATCACCGCCGCGCCACAGCCCCGCAAGCGCGCCCGTTTCCGGATCGGCAAATACGGCAGGGCTGTCGATGATGCGCGCAGCCACCGGATTTTTCACCGGAATCTCAATGACGTCGATACGAAACAGCGCGGTGCGCTCATCACCGGGCGTCTCGTCGATGCAGCCTGGCAGCTCGTCTTCCTCTCGCACGCGAGAAGTGCCCGAGTTATACACAATGATCTTGTCATCATTGGCCGATACCACCGAATGCGTATGTGAACCGCGACACGTCTGCACTGCGCCCACCTGCATCGGCCGTGTCAGATCGCTGATGTCAAAAATGCGGATGCCGCGAAAGCGCTCTGTGCTTACGTCTTCATTGACACCTTGCAAGCCACAGTCAAGACGACCGCGGGTTTGCTCAACCGACATGATCAGAAGTTTACCCACGATGGATACATCACCCTGTCCGCCCGGGCACACCACGGAACTCAACAGCTGTGGAATGCCATCCTGATCCAGCCGATAAACATTGAAGCCGTGGTAACTGCCAGCCACCATGACATCATCCGCAAAAGCCATGTCGGTATTGGAGAAACTCAAGAGCGGCGAGCGTTTATTTTCATCCTTCTTTTTCTTGTCTTTGTCCTTGTTGTCCGCAACCTTGTCATCTTCCCCTTCGCCAGCGTCTTGCTGCTCGTCGGGCTGGTCCTTGTCGGGACGCTTGGGCGGCAGCCCGGCGGGGTTCGCCGGGTCGAAAAACCCCGGTGGCTTGGGTAGCGAAGCCAGCAACTCGAGATTCCTGATCGCCTGGCCGGCATCATGCAGGCCGGCAGCAAGACCGGCACGCGGATCGCTGGATAGCGTTACCAGTATCGCATTCATACGCTCGATCTCGGCGGCCTGGTCATTGGTAACGTCATTAGTGAATTCAAACAGCGCCGGGTCATAGGCCGAACCCGGTTGCTCGAGCAGTTCCTCGACCATCTTCACTGCACCCTCGTGATGCTTGATCATCAGCTGCAGAAACAGCCGGTCAAAATCGATGCCTTTTGAGGCTGCGAGCTGTGCCATCTGCTCAGGGCTGGCCATGCCAGCCATTGTGTGACTGGAATGCATCGCCGCATGTGCGGCCGGGTCGGGTACGGGTTCGCCGCGTTCGCGTAACCACTGCCGCATGAACGCCATTTCGTCTTCCTGTGAGACTTTGATGCGCCCGGCCACATCGATGAGCTCCGGCCGGTTGGTGCGCTCGGCCACCAATTCGGCCATCTCCAGCGCCTGGTGATGGTGCGGGATCATGTCCTGCATGAACTTGACGTCATCCGGCGAATAGCTGGTATCGGCAATCTTGACGGCCTCATCGGCTGCCAGCTCCTGCACCCGCTGGCCCGGCGGGCCGGGCTGAATGATAGGTGCGTCAGCTACCGCCGCACCTGCCAGGCCCAGGAGCGCCCAGCTTGAGATGGCGGCAGCAGGCGCTGTCTCAGTAAATCGACGGATTCTGGTCATCGAATTGGCTCCAGGATTAAACGGCGGCCGGATGCGCATGATAATTCAATGCCCCCCGGATTTGGTCACGAACCGCATCCCAATGGCCCGCCGCACGCAAAGTGCACTCGGCACTGATCGGGTTTCACACGGTTTCGACCCGGCCTGTGCGCAACTCCCTCGCAGAAGGCTTCAATCAAGACGCGCATTCGGGCTATCGAGGGGTTTGGGGCTGAAAACGCCTTGTTCGAAGTCATTGTTTTCTGAACCCTTTGTGCGGCCCTGAGTATTTTCCCTCAGGCGCCGTGGGTGGTAATCCCCATTGTCCACCTCCCTCCGCAGTCTTTTAATGCCCCCATCTAAAACCAGAATTACTTTGTTGGGGAACATCATGAATTCATTTCTTCGTCGCGCAGCGGTCGTATGTGGTACCGCCTTGTTTGTCTTCTCTTTACCCATCGCTCACATGACGCCGACGGCTCTGGCCGCGCCACTTAATCCTAATATTAATGCTGCCGGCGAATGGGATCGCCCAGGCCCGGGGTTTGTCGGCCATGAAACCGGCGCTCCTGGCGAAGACATTTACATCATTCGTCATCAGGCACCGCCGCTTGCCCTTTACCGTGGCGATATACCGGGCCTGGCTCCGACGTCCCCATCGGTAACCGGCGCCGCCCGTCTGGATACAGATTCATCTGCCAGCCTGGCTTATCTCGCTTATGTGGCAGAACTGCATGCCGACATGGTTGCAGCGATCGAGGACAAGCTTGGCCGTGGCGCTCTGGAAGTTGTGCACCGCTACGATGCAGCAATAAACGGCATCGCCGTACGCATGACGGCCGCGGAGGCGCAGCAGATCTCGACGCTTCCCGGCATACGCAGTATTACCCGTGACTACAGCCGCAAGCTGCTGACCGACAACGGACCAAAATGGATCGGGGCTCAGGCCATCTGGGGCGCAGCGCCGCCATCTGATGACTCGACCCCTGCATGGTGCGCAGCTGGAAACTGTGGTGAGGGAGTCGTGACCGGGATCATCGATACCGGCGTCAACTTTAACCACCCCTCTTTTGCCGAAGTCGGTGGCGATGGATACACGCACACCAACCCCAGGACCCTCCCCAGCGGCGCACCAAGATATTACGGCAAATGCGCAACGGTCGTCGGCATTTGTAATGACAAGCTGATCGGCTACTACGACTTCACCGGCACCGGTCCGGAGGACGACAATGGTCATGGCAGTCATACGGCATCTACTACCGCCGGCAACGTGCTCAACATTACGCTGGAAGGAAACACGATCAATGTGGATCGCTCAATTTCCGGTGTTGCACCGCACGCAAACATCATTTCCTACAAGGGCTGCAGTGGCACCCCGGTCGGCTGTCTGCTGAGCGCGCTTCTTGGTGCTATCAACCAGGCGACTCTGGATGAAGTCGATGTCATCAACTATTCGATCGGAGGTTCTTCTTCAAATCCCTGGGCTGACCTCGATGCTCAGGCGTTCCTGGGTGCCTATAACGCTGGCATCTTTGTGGCAACCTCGGCCAGCAATGATGGCCCTGGCTTTGCAACGCTGGGCTCGCCCGCAGACGCCCCCTGGGTAACTTCTGTGGGTGCCAGCACCCATAACCGCAAGCTCGCCAACGGCGTTGTCGGCATGACGGGCGGCATATCGCCCCCTGCTGACATCACCGGCAAGGGCATCACCTCGGGCGCAGGACCCGCACCGATTGTCTACGCGGGCGACTATCCATCCGATGAGACGTCAACTCCCGAACTTTGCGGCGCCGGCACCGGCGATCCCGCCACGGGCGAAGGCACCGGCGGCAGCCCCTGGACCGGCCAGGGCAACATATTTGCCGGCAAGATCGTTGTTTGTGATCGCGGCGAGTACGGCCGCGTCGCCAAGGGCGGCTACGTCAAGGAACACGGCGCCATTGGTTATATCCTGGCGAATGACGCAGGCAACGGCGACTCGCTGGTGGCCGACAATCACGTCCTCCCCGGCGTTCATATCACTCACGCCGACGGCCTGGTCCTGAAAGACTGGCTTGCGGACGGCGGCACCAACCACACAGGCAACATCGCCGGCTTGACGCCGGGCGTGGATAACGCTGCTGCCGACGTCATGGCCTCGTTCTCCTCACGTGGCGCCAACCCCGCTGCACCCAGCCTGATCAAGCCTGATGTCACGGCGCCTGGCGTCGATATCCTCGCCGCCTGGATGGCCGACCCGGCCGTCACTGCTCAGGACGTCCTCCTGCAGACCTCCGACGGCGAGCAATACAACATCATCAGCGGAACCTCCATGTCCTCGCCGCATACGGCAGGTGCAGGCGCGCTAATCCGTGCGGTGCATCCCACCTGGTCACCCGATGAGGTGAAATCGGCGTTGATGACTACAGCCTTCACGACGATGGCGAATGGCAACAACGGTGACGAAATGCATGGCGTTCTCAAAGAAGACGCTTCTACACCGGCCGATCCCTTCGACATGGGTGCCGGGCGTGTCGACCTTCATGTGGCTACGCAAGCCGGATTTGTGCTGGATGTCGGCGTGAATGCTGGCATCTATGAGGCCGCTAATCCTGGTGCTGAAGGTGATGTGACGACGCTGAACATCGCAAGCCTCGGTAATGCAGACTGCGGATTGCAGAACGAAGCCGAGACATGCTCCTGGGACAGAACTCTGAAAGGCACTAACGGCGGCGGCAGTTGGAATATCAGTTTCACAAATCCGGCCGGAGCAATTCTGTCGGTTACCGAATCGGGAACACCTATCACTTCCTTGACTCTGGCAGACGGTCAAATTAAAACCCTGACATTTACTGCCGACGTGAAAAACAGCCCCAAGACTGCTCCGAATGGAGGTTGGTTGTTCGGCGAAGTCCGGTTCACCAGTACTTCGGCAGCGCCGGATGCACATTTCCCGGTTGCCGTTATTCCGAATGATTTCGGTGGCAACTCGACGGGGCTGAAGCTGTTCTTCCATGGCAATCCCCATGACAACGGAAATCCGGAAGGATGCACCTATTCAGGCGTGGGATCTGCCGACGTAGACATATTCACCGGCTGCGGCCCATTCATGTCGACCGACCCGCAACTGGATCCTGATGCGCCATCGGCGAAATTCACCTGGAGTTCATTGAATAGTGGCGCCGCGCAAACTCCACTTGATCCAAACTGGATCTGGCGTCTGACCGAAGAGACCAAGCTGCTTGGAAACATGTCCATAGAGTTCTGGGCCTCCTCGTCCTATGTAATCGGCGATGTAGGTGTCGACATTGAACTGTTTGCAGACGGTCAGTCGGTGCAAGTATGGGAAAATCAGCGCTTCAGTTTCAGCACGCCGAATGTGCCTCAGTTACAGAAGATCAATCTGGCTGTGAATGAGGTTACGGCAACGGAAAGCTTTGTACTGAAGATTGAATCCAGGTTTATCGATACTGGTCAGAGTTTCGTGGTGTATTACGACTCCGAAGAATCTTGCACCACGCAGTCGACTGGTCCATGCGACTCACGAGCGACAATGCCTGTTGTTACCGGTGCCTTGCCGCCGGTAGCAATCGACGATGAAGTGTTCATGATGACGGGTCACGATGTGGTCGTTGATGTGCTGGCCAATGATGACGATCCGGACGGCGATAAGAACGTGTTGGCAGTCGAAATTATCACGCAACCGTCACATGGCACTGCGAGCGTAACGTCAGGTAATGGCATCTACTATCAGCATGACAGCTCGGCGACTGCCAGCGATACGCTGGTATACCGGATAACCGATGTCCAGGGTCTGACCGCTACGGCCTCGGTTAACTTTACTATTGCCGACGGCTGCTACGTGGCAGCGGGTGGCTACAGTGATGACTTTGAGAGCGGTGCGCCTGGTTGGACTGTCGATACTGATACCAATCTGAACCCGTTGTCGCAGACCTGGCAACTCACGACGGACCTGACAGCGCCGAGCCTAACTACGACGTGGTTTACCGACTCACTGGGATTTGACCCAAGTGCTGCGCTCACCAAGGATGACCGACTGGTGTCACCGGCGCAGCTAGTCTCTGCCGATACGCACCTGACCTTCTGGCATAAGTTCCACACGGAAGATACTTATGACGGCGGTGTCCTGGAAATTAGTATCGATAATGGCGTTACCTGGGTGGACGTACTCGACGCAGCCGGTCGCGATGCGTTCGTGAAAGGCAATTACAACTCCAAGATTACCCAGCCAAACGGTCGTCGAGGTTGGGGTGGATTGTCACCGAGCTGGAGTGAGGTCGAAGTTGACCTCGGCCGATTGGCAGGTAAAACCATCAAGGTTCGCTTCCGCATGCTGCAAGATAACAACGTCGGCGGGGCCGGATGGTGGGTCGACGATGTCACATTCAGCAACCTGCTCGAGGCTTGTCCCTCGCAGCCACCCGTCGCATATGACGATACCGATACAGTCGATGCGGCCGGATCTGTGATAACCGACGTCAAAGCCAATGACCAGGACGTCGACACGCCGCATGAAAACCTGACTGTGACCAAGATCGTCACGCCACCGATGTATGGCACAGCGGTGATCGTTGGTACTGACATGGTGGAATACAGTCAAGACGGCAACAGCGCCATCACCGACTCCTATGAGTACGAGGTGTCCGATCCGGAAGGCAACTCTGCCACCGCCTGGGTCAACATCGATATCGTCCAGCCTGTCTGCGCCGGTGATGACGGCAGCAGCGACGACGATGACTACGACGACGACTGTCAGCGTGATGACGAAGACAGCGACGACGACAACGACGGTACTCACGACGACTACGACAACGACGACGACAATGACGGTGTCAGCGATGACTCCGACAGCGACGACGACAACGACGGTATCGACGATGAATTCGACCAGGAGTCGACCAAGGAGAGCCAGACCAAGAGCTCCAGCCAGGCCGCAGCCAACAGCGAGAGCAGCCACTCGAGCAATTCGGCCCCCGGCACGCTGGCGTTCATCGCCCTGGTTGAAACCGCACCGACCGCCAACGCCACGGTAGAAATCCGTGATCCGAACGGCGCAGTCGTGGCCACCGCCGCGACGGTTGCCGGACGCGCAGTGGCCACCACGGTGCCATTGTCCAGCGGTAACTACACGGTGAAGGTACTCAACCCGTCATCGACTCCGCTCGACTATCAGTTGACTATCATCAAGCGAGTTAACTGGTAGGTAAAAACCTTAACTGGCACGCCCCATGGCGCCCGGCATTTGCCGGGCGCTTTTTTTTGTGCTGAAAATAGGCGCCAGGGCGAGTCCGGGAAAACGCCAGCGATCTATTCAGCGGGGTTTTGAATATGCGTGCTTTATTGCTGGTCCTGGCAGCCAGCCTGGGCGCCTGCGAGAAGGCGCCTTCAGTCACCGAATTTTGCCTGCAAGGTGAAATGGACCTTGGTGCCCGCCTCCAGGGCACACGTCCACAACCCGGTGAATTCTATCCGACCACCTGGTGCGTGATTACCGAAGATAATTCCTCGCGGGTTTTGTTTTCGGGGGCCGGCAAGTCAAACCCCGATATGGACGGCAACTGGACCGTGGCCTACCTGCCACCCGACCTTGTGCGCATCGTCAATCGCGAGTCCCCGCCCGATATCGAATTTCGTGGCACCGATAATTTGATCGAAGCATTGCGCGTGCGCCGCATTGATCCACTGAGGTTAATGGAGGAATTTCGCGAGGCGCCTGAATCTTTTGATGGTTTGCAGGTAGTGGCGCGTGACAATCGACTGCTGTCGGTGAACACCCGGGCCGATCTGCCGTTGCGCGGGCGCGTCGACGTGAAGTGGCAATGGCGCTGGACGGAGCCTGATAGTCCGCAGCTGGCATTGACCGTGGACAATGCACTGCTTTTCAAAGCGACGGGCCGCTGGCGCAGCGTTGCGGCTGACGAAGCGGCGATGCTGTGGCAGGCGACCCCGGGCGCCGAGCCGGTTGAGGTTCCCGGTGATCACTGGCCGGCCCGGGTCAACATGCGTCTCATCAACCTGACCGACGATGTTTATGTGGTGCGCGGGGTGCGCACGGGTTTCCAGCATCTGGTAATCAGGACCGACCAAGGCCTGGTCATCGGTGACGCGCCAGCAGGGTGGGTGGAATTCCACCACATCCCCCCGTCCGACCTGGTGCCTGGACTCGGCATCAGCGGTTTGTCCGAGCAATTTATCGATTTTCTGCGCGCAGAGTTTGGCGACGAACCTCTGCGCGCGGTTGCCATCACGCATTTTCATGACGACCACGCGGGCGGGGCCCGGGCATTTGCTGCCGCCGGCGCCGACATTTATGCAACCGAGGAATCCGCCCCGTTTTTTGCAACTGCTC
>JBFGOQ010000084.1:0-9454 GCA_041565075.1 Gammaproteobacteria bacterium | reverse complement strand
GGGGCCAGAACAGTGAACTCGAAGCGATCGTCCAACGCCGCCATGTGTTCCACGAGGTCGGCAACGAATCGCGGCTGCTCGAGGTCGTCCTCTGCACGAGGATACGTGGTTGTGATCAGCGAGACAGTTACAGGTCGCGAAGATTGCACTTGTCCTCGCACCGCAAATCGCGATTCCCGACTGGAGCCCAAAGCATCGACGTCCGGTTGTCGATCATGCCAATCAGATCAATCTCGTCCACGAATCGATTCCCATCGCTGAAGCTTGGCAAGGTAAAGTAATTGTTCCTGATTCATGCGCATGTGTACAAGCATATCTGCAACTATTGCAATCACCAGTGTGAGAATTCCAAGAAACGCAAATGACGCGCCTACAAAACCCGCCCAGATATGTGGTGTGAAAGCGCCTGAACCGACATAATGCCAGAAAAGAAATCCCAGTAGGCCAGCCCCCACAGTCAGAAAAAACAGGGCGATCGTTCCGAAAAAACTGAAGGGGCGGTAGGCAATGAATGCGCGGCCCATTATTTTCAGGGAGCGCGTGGCGTAACGCGTCAGGCTTGCCGCGATGCGTGACGTGCCGAATTCCCTGACACCACGTACTCTGATTGGAATCTCATGGATTCTCAGATTCTTGAAAACCATGTCAAGAAACGATTCCTGGGTATAAGTAAACGTGCCAAACAAGTTCATTCTCAGGAGCGCATTTCTTGAAAATGTGCGAAAACCGCAGGATACATCGGCAAACCTTTTGCCGGTCAGTAATCTCACAATGCCTGCAACACCAGCATTGCCCAGCCGTTTAATAATTGGCATGTCAGGCGAATTGTCACGATCAAGAAAGCGCGATGCAGTTACCATATCTGCTTTCCCGTCAATGACGGGTCGCAGCAGCTTGGGTATATCTGCGGCATCAAATTGTCCATCGCCGTCTATATGTGTCATTAAATCATAGCCACGTTCGGCAGCGACCGTTACGGCATGGCTGAATGTGTAGCCAAGGCCGCGATTTTGTTCGTGAGTAATGACCTCCGCGCCGGCGGCAGTTGCGATCGCCGCCGAATCGTCTGTCGAGCCGTCATCAATGACGAGTATATGAATCTCTGAGATATCGGGAATTTGCCGGGGCACCGAGCGAATCACGGAGGCGATGGTGGGCGCCTCGTTCAGGCAGGGAATTGCCACGAGCAGTCGGGTGTCGGTCATCGGTTGCAGGGAGCCAGACACAGGGTTGCTGAAATTGCCCATTAGATCTCGGATGTCGGATTCATGGCATCTTTGGCTGGCCGGTCAAGCGCCGGTGAAAATATTTTATCGCGTGGTTCATGGCTTAATTACGGTCATTTCGCGGCGGCCCTCGCTGTTGTGGATATTGAGCACCGCAACGTCGCGTGCAGGTACCAGTTCGCGCCAGGTCCGGCCGAGGAGGTTCGCCGCCTGCCAACGATCCATTGCCTGAAACGCAAACCAGCTTTCGCTGGCAGTCAGTGCGACTACCCCCCTCGAAGTCAGCTCGGCGCCATCCAGTCCATTGAACAAGCCAGCCGGGCTCTCCGGTTGCCACAGCTTTTCCAGTGCACGCTGAAACCGGGCCACTGGTGTATATGCGGGCGGGGGGGAGTAACCAAAGACCTCGGTCATTAATGGTTCGTACACCCAGCCAACCGGGCTTTCGGTTCGGGGGTCCCCGACCCGGACCCATGCACGCCGGTACTCGATCGCAATCACTTGTGAGCCACGCTCAAGTTGCGTGATTACCGGGTTGCCGATTCCCGGGCCCTCGCGAACATTGACGATTTGTCTGGCGACCTCGAGGCGCCGGCCCGGGCCTGTTCTCAGTTCAATTTCTGCACCTGGCTGCTGCGCCACTGACTGGGGGCGGTCGGTTCCTGAAAGGGTGCCGTCGCTGCCGAGTGTGTAAAATACCGGCTCACTGCCGGTGGAGTCGCGAACGACAACATCGATCCGAGAGCCGGGCCTCAGGCTGCCATCATCATCGAGTTCATACACTGCCTGTGCCTGCAAAACGCCGGTAACCAGGGCAAGCAAACCTGCTGTTGCAATACCTCTGCCCGTCAGTGCCGAGTATGCGACCATGGATTTCAATAATCTATCTGCTGGCGCCAGTCGTCGCCCAAGCTGCGGAAACAAGAAAAAAGAGCGCCGCGCTGGTCCCGGGAAAATCAGACTTCGCGCGCTAACTACTTCACACGACGTAAGTGACTGGCTTGCTTTTTGTCGGCGCTTTTTTCGAGGACCATAGTATCGGTCAGGGCGCCAGTGTAGCCGGCTTCCTGGCTGGGGGTGCCCTTGTCTTTACCCGCCACGAACTTCAATCGGTAGTCACCAATCATGATCAGATCACTATTGCGCAACAGGTGATGCCTGGACTTCCTGAAGTTGACCAATGTTCCATTCGTGCTGTTCATGTCCAGCAAATGTGCGCCCCGGTCGTCCATCAGAATTTGCGCATGGTGTGCGCTGACCGCAGAACGATCAAGAAGTATGTCGCTGGTCGGATGGCGGCCGATCATTGTCCGGCGGTGCGTCAGGAGGCAGCTGCCGACCACTTTGCCTTGTTGCGTTATTACCAGTTTATCGACGGCTTCTCTGCTGAAGGGGCTGCTGTTCGGTGCGACCGTGTAGCGCGCCTCCGGATGAGGTAACTTATGAGGCAGGTGCAGCTTCTTAACCACATCCTGCGCAATGGTCTTGGTGATCTTTTCTTTACTGGCTTTTTCACCCTCGCGCAGGGTCTCAAGACAAATCTTGTTCACCAGGTGGGGGATGCCGCCGGAATGTGAACTTATAATTTCAATTGCCGCTGGCGTGAAAATAGCGCGCGAGGCCCTGCCGGCAAATTCGAAATGATGGAAGATATAGTCAGCAATTTCATCTTCGCCAAGTCCATAAAGGTGAAAGCGCCGCAGTGCCTGGTGGCCAAGGTTGGTCTTGTCCAGTTCCTTCTCGAATTCCGGGCGGCCAAAAAACACGAGCCGTAATTTGTCATCATTGGACTGGCGAATCCTCACTAATCGGCTGATTTCGTCGCGCACCTCTTCGGTCAGTGTTTCCGCCTGATCGATAACGATGACGGGCGCCTTGCCCTGTGCCTGTTCGTGGTCAAGAAATGCCCTCAGGATATTGAGGTACTCACTGGGGTCCGCAACGAAGGGCTCGAAACCAAACTGGACCAGGATGGACCGCAGGAAATTGCCGGGAGATTTGCGTGGCTGCCAGATTCTGGCTACCAGCAGCGCTTCGTCTTCCTGAGAGAACAACTGATTGAGCAAGTGAGTCTTGCCGGTGCCTCGATCACCAAGGACACAGCACACGCGATTATCGTCAAGCAAGCTGTCAAATACGAATCCCTTGGCCTGGCAATACTGGGCGCCCCAGAAGATACATTTCGGATCATCTCCGAACGGCAGGATGTCGAATTTGTAGAATTTTTTGAACATGTCGCCCCCGCATCGCGACTTCTTGCCAGTTGTTATTGTTAAGTCGCAAGAGCCTTGTTTTTTTCATACTAAATAGCTGGCCTGGGGAGGGCCAAGCTGCATTTGACTTAACTTAGCTTAATTTAGACGCAATGTCAGTCCCCGGTACTGATTATTGCGGTGCAATAAGCTGCTATTTTGCGGCCGTGAGTGGCCGTGCGTGATGCGGCTCACATTTTCGCCAGCCCACCTGTGAAGTGCCTCGCAATACTGGGAAGATGTCATTGACATAAGCGAGGCGTCAGTAAAAACTGGTCGACGAAAAAGGCAAACTCGTTGAAAGACGAGGGCGCAAAGCCACCGGTCTAAGGGTTCATGCCTAGGACAGCGGGGCTGCCAGACGGAATATCAGCGCTGCAAACCCTCCGCCTGTCGCCCGCCGAATTAAGTCCTTTACGCAAGAGCTCCGTGACTTGTTTCAAGTTGAAGCAGGAGCCAGATAATGTTGCGAATTTTGATAATGCTGACAGCGACCGGACTTGGTATGTCGTCGGTTTGTGGTGCGGCGGATATGACGGTCCAGCCGCTCAAACGCGTTGACGATGCCAGCACTGCCGGGTATTCGATGCTGGTCAGAAAAGACCAATCGATCCTCGCTCGGGTGGCAACCGGGGGTTCTGCTGTCGACGAACAAGTCTGGTGGCTGGTATTCAACAACCCCGAGGCATGCGCCTCGCGCCCTTGCACGGTAAAAGATATATATCGCAGTGATACCCGTGCCGACCTCATCCCGGTTGATCAGGAGCAGAGACACGCCAGCGCCACGGGCGATATCTGCCTGCCGGCGGGCAAGGGCGATAGATCGCTGATGCCTCGCTTTGGCTTGCCGGCAAGCGGCCTGGTTAATGCGTCCGAGGCCGAGGTGCAGCTGGTGGTAGCGGCTGCCGCCAACGAGTTTGAATCATGGGTCAGGCGAATGGGCAGTGACTTCTATGCAGACTGCAAAGGCAGCGGTTGCAACCCGGTGATGATCGCGGTACACACACCTCGCAGCTAGCGCGCCCGACGCGTCACCAGCTCGGTCATCCCGCGCTTAGACAGCCCCTAACAAAGAGGCCTCGCCCGATCCGGGCGAGGCCTCTTGTTTGGCGCGCTCTTGGCGCCGGGTTGCTCTCCCTGCCCACCATTGTCACGCTTGCTTCTTGTCAGGAGAGGTCGTTGCCCGCCGGGCATCGGCTTCCGATCATCGAGCGCGACTCCGGATTTACTTCGCGGCCTCTAAGGCGACTTCTTTCTTCCAACCAGACCCGTCAGTCGCTTGACGGCCGTGTCCTATATTTAGCATCCGGGTAAAAAAATAGGGCGCAAGTTGACATAAGAGTTTGTAGCAGCGCAAAAAAACCCGCGCCAGGCGGCGCGGGCTGAAACTGTCCTGCTGGTGAGGCGGGGCTCAGTCGAGCAGGACACCGATGCGGCCGGCAACGAACAGGCTTGCGTCGGCACGGTAGCCGCCTTTCGCATACATGCCTCGCACATGTGTAGTGCCATTGAGGCGGCTCGCCAGGTCTGCTGCGAACAGAGCAAAGTCGGAATGAATCCAGATTTTGTTGCTTTGCTTGATGGCGAACACACCGGGTCGTTCCGGATGCGGAGCGATGACAGGCGACATAGGCAGGGTAAGCAGATTGATGAATATGCCGCCCTGGCGGATGTAGTGGCGTGTACCGATTGCCGGGTTCTCGAGGTCTAGCTCGATGCTCTCCGGGCCGAGACGCAGGAATGGGGCCGTGGTGCCCTCGATGCCCCAGCCTATGGCGAGCAGCGCTCTGGAATCAGAAAAATCTGCCACGCTACGCGCCTTGAAGTCCGGCGGCGCCTCGCCAAAGCTCGTGACAAACCCGAATACTTTCACCGGTGAGGCTTCGTCGGTTTCACTCAGATCCAATGCGCCAGTAGCGACTTCATAGTTGTCCGGGTCTGCGTCGACCGCCTGGGTAACACCCGTTCCTGCGAAGTCGAAGATACGCGCAGGTCTTGAGTCGATGCTTTGCAAAGCGATATCGATCTGTCCGGGCACGACGGTCTTGACCACACCGTTCAACCTGGTGACCAGCATGCGCACGCGACCTTCAGTTGCGTCCAGCACTATGCCGTCGTCGGGTGTTGCGCTGACTGAGCCAAAGGCGTTGATGCGCTGGCCGACGGATACGGCCGACAAGCCAAGGCTCTGATCGTGGTGACCGGCCTTCAGGACCTTCGTTCCATCTCCCATAACGACCTTGACAGTGCGATGGAAACTGACACGACCCTGGCGCGGCACGATTATTGCGCCACGGACTGTGAGCGTATTATTTTCGCGCTGGATAACGTTGCCGCGCACGACGTCGAGTTGATGCCCAGGTACGCTGGTCCCCGCGTATACATTTGCCGCAAGAAACTTACGGGTCAGTACGTCGAGTTTGCCGAATGCTACCGTTGGCGTGCCCGTTTCGAGGGCTGCCATGGTCTCCAGGCCAGCGCTGCCTTCGTAGGTGACGCCATCTATTTCAAAAATTGTGTTGTTATCTGTATTGACACGCGCGCGCCCGAACAGTCCATCGCGCAGATGGAATGGCCGAATGCCGATTACATACGCGCTGGCATCGAGGTTTACCCCGAGCAGCGGCCCCCGCAGGCGCAACTCCTTGCTGTCAACAGGGTCGACTTCGGCGAGCAGGTAAGGCTCGGCGGTCGCCTTGGCCGGACTGGTGCTGAGATCTACCTCATGGGAGGCACCGAGGTCGAAGTCCACGGTCAGCAGCGACGGCAATCCGCGGCGCACGACCAGCTGACGTCGATTGTCGAGCACGATCTCGAAATCGGCGTCCACCAGTGCCTGGCCGGCGGCATCCACGACAAGAGTCTCGATGGCATCGTCGCCTTTTTCCACGAAAACCTCGGCGTCGGCGTAATTCAGGCGAATTTTGCCGGCCGTGTATGTTCCCGGAGGCACGCTGGCCGCGGCCAGGAACTCGGTCATTTCTGTGTACTGGGCGAAGTCGACACGCGCTGACCTGGGCATGGTTTCGACTACTGCGCCGTCGGCGCGCACCAGCGTGAGCGACGTGACATTGACGGAATAAGTAATGAAATCGCCTTCAGCGTCGGTCAGGCCGATAATCACTTCACCGCAATCATCTTCTGTTTCGGGGGTATTGTTGCTGGCGTCACATTGCGACGTCGTTGTGCCGCCTGATGCTGTTACCGGCGGGCTTTCACCGCCACCGCAACCCGCTACCAGCAAGGTTGCCGCAAGCGCCAACAGCCAGCTGCGCCGCAAGGCGCCGGGCCCGGTCAGCCGGGTGAGTCGTTCGATCATGGTCATTCTCCCTGCATACGGGTTCACAGCATTGCTAACGCCCCGGTAGCGCAGTGGTTGACTACGGCAGCAGAGATTTTGTGTTCTTGATGCTCGCAGCCCGGCTTGCCACGCACTTATGTAAATTGTGCTGCTATTGTTGCAACAGTGTGATATGTTTCACCGCGAAAACATGGAGTTGGGGACCATTTTTCAGTTCGCCCACAAGCCAGGAGGAGGCCACCCTTCTTATATGGCCGTTGAAGCTCCAGCGAAACGCAAAGTAACCGTAGATCCACAGGCTGCGACAGCCTCAATCCCTCCGAAAAACCCCACGCAACTTTTCCAAGGAATGGTCGGCCAATGAGCGGCGACAGACTCTCCGATATCAGCCGTGTTACCGGCAGCCATCCTGCGCTCGATCCACAAGAGCGACTGAGTCTGGGTATTGACCCTCTGCTGGCAAAAGTAGCCATCGACCTGCAGACGCTGAATGCCCGCGACCGCGACGATGCCATCGCCGGTGCGCTGGAGAACCTGCGTGATGCCACCGGCGCCGATTGCGTTTGCGTGGCGCTTTTCGAAACGGGCACCCGCCGCGTCATGAGGGTCATCGAGGCCAGTCATCCGGAGTCCGACTGCTGGGGAGTCGGTATTTCAGGCACCGACATGACTGATCTTCCATGGATGAACGCGCGCCTGCAGCCCCTGAAATTACTCGAGATTCTCGACAGCCAGTTTCTGGAGCCCGAGCAGTCAGCTGAGCAGCATTGGCTGACGCAGCTCAGGATTGGTTCCCTGACCCTTGTGGCCTTCGATGTAGGCCGGCGGGCAGGTGGATTTATTGCCTTGCTATCAGGCAAGCCGCGGCAGTCCCACGATGCCAGCCTGGCACTGTTGCTCAAGTTGATCGGTACCAGTCTCGCTACAGGTCTCGAGCGGCTGCACACTCGGCACTCCCTCGAGCATGTCCGCGAGCAAGTTGAACTTGCGACATTTGGCGCCAACGACGGGATGTGGGACTGGGACGTCAAAGCCGGAACGATTTATTTTTCGCCGCGCTGGAAATCCATGCTTGGGTATGAGGAAGACGATTTCATAGACAGCATGCCGCACTGGCGAAATCTTATTCATCCTGAAGATCTGCCCGATGTGCAGGCGCTGTTTCGCAAACACCTCAGGGGCGAGTCAGAATTATTCGAGAGCACCCATCGTCTGAAGCGCAAGGATGGCGATTGGCGCTGGGTGTTGAGCCGGGCCAAGGCCATCCACGATGACCGTGAGGTTTTGCGCAGGGTGGTGGGTGTTGAACTCGATATCACTGAGCGCAAGCTCTACGAAGAGGCGCTGTTCCGTGAGAAAGAAAGTGCCCAGACGACCCTGGAATCCATAGGTGATGGCGTGATCACCACCGATGCAGCAGGCGTCGTCGAGTACTTGAATCCCGTTGCCGAAGAACTCACGGGCTGGAACATGGAAGATGCGGGGGGGCGGCCGGTTGATGAAATCTTCAGGGGCTTTCACGAAGAAACCTGTGAGCCGCTGGAAAATCCGATGGCAGTCGCCATACGGCGCCGGCGTCCGGTCAAGTCGGTGCGACCGACCTTGCTCATCAGGCGTAACGGCGATGAAATCTACATAGAGAGCACAGCGTCACCAATCCGCGATGGCGAGGGCAAGCTCGCCGGTGGTGTCCTGGTATTCCACGATGTCAGTGAATCCCGCGAACTAAATAGGCGCCTCAGCTATCACGCGAGCCACGATATTCTGACCGGGCTGGTAAACCGGCGCGAGTTTGAAAACCGGCTGGAACGTGCGCTTAAAAGCGCCAAGGCCGACGAAGGCGCCTATGCGCTTTGCTATCTCGACCTCGATCAGTTCAAGATTATCAACGACACCTGCGGACACGCAGCGGGTGACACGCTGCTGGGGCAACTGGGCGCATTGCTGAAATCAAAGATTCGCTGGCGCGACACCCTGGCACGACTCGGTGGCGACGAGTTTGGCATCCTGCTCGAAAACTGTACGCTGGAGGAAGCAATGCGCAATGCAGAAGTATTGCGCGAGGCGATTCAGGAATTTCGTTTTAACTGGGACGATCGCACGTTCCGCCTGGCGACCAGCATCGGTGTGGTGCCGATCACGGCAGATAACGACGACGTGGCCGGGTTACTCAGCGCTGCTGACAGCGCTTGTGCGGCCGCCAAGGAAGCCGGTCGCAACCGCATTCACTGTTTCCAGGAGAACGATATTGAACTTTTGCGTCGCCGTCGCGAAATCCAGTGGGCGGCGCGCATCAACAATGCGCTCGAAGAGTCACGCTTCGAGCTGTTTCGCCAGGTTATCCAGCCGCTGCAGGCGTCGGACGGTGGCGTACATTATGAGCTTCTGCTGCGCATGCGGGATGAAAGCGGTGGTTTGATTTCGCCCGGGATATTTATTTCAGCAGCCGAAAGGTACGGCATCATTCCCAGTATCGATCGCTGGGTAATTGAAAATTCATTTAATTGGCTTATTTCGGCCGCCGATGAACGTGAGCGCCTCGCGCTTTGTTCGATAAACCTGTCGGGGCAAAGCCTCGGAGACGAAAAGTTTCTGCCGTTCGTGGTCGAACAATTCAAGAATACCGGGCTGGACCCAAGCAAAATCTGTTTCGAGATTACCGAGACCGCCGCGAT
>JBFGOQ010000083.1:0-9810 GCA_041565075.1 Gammaproteobacteria bacterium | reverse complement strand
TGGAGAATGGGCACGAAGTTGCAGTGGAAGAATTCATCGAGGGCCATGAAGGGTTCCTGGACACCGTCACTGTCGATGGTCAGGTAATGCACGAATTCATCACACACTATTACCCCAACGTGCTGGAGGCCATGCGCGAGCGCTGGATATCGCCGCAAATGGTCTGCACCAATCGTATGGATGCCGAGGGCTATGATGAGGTGAAGCGCATGGCACGCAAGGTCATCAAAACACTGCGAATAGAAACATCGGCAACTCACATGGAGTGGTTCTACGGACCCAAAGGGTTGAAATTTTCAGAGATCGGCTGCCGACCGCCGGGTGTCGGTCACTGGGATGTTTACAACGCCGCCAACGAATTTGATCTCTATGTAGAGTGGGCCAGTGCAATTGTCCATGGGCGCCCTATGCAACAGCCCTCGCGTCGCTATGCCTGTGGAATGATCGCCTTGCGACCCGACCGGGATGGCCGTATTGCCGGTTACGAGGGAGTGGATGAGATTCAGCATCGGTTCGGCGACTGTATCGTGGCAGCAAAACTGCCGAACCCGGGAACGCCTACCCAGCCGGTGGAGGCTGGCTACATGGCTAATGCCTGGATGCGTGTGCGTCACCCGGATTATGACCGTCTGCGTGAGATTCTCGACACGATTGGCCAGACCATAAAAGTCCGGGCTCATTAATGCCTTTCTTTAGACACAAAAAAAAGGCCTCGTGGAGGCCTTTTTTGTTGCCACAAGCCGTAACGTTAATCGGAAAACAGGCGCATTCGCGTAAAGAACGTGTAGTCGGCCTCGATGGTCATGAGGCCCACCAGAACCAGCAAACAAAGTGGCGGTACCAGTATCGCGAAAATGAGGGATAGCCGTTCCCATGCCATATGCATAAAAATGGCCACAATGAAACCAGCTTTGAGCATCATGAACAGGAGTATCAGGGTCCAGCGCAACATGCCTTGCAGCTGGTAATAGTCCACCATGTAGGAAAAGGCGCTTAGCACGAACAAAAGCGCCCAAATCCACAGGTAAATACTGAGGGGGTGTTGTTGACCTTCTGTACTTGCCATGAATCTTGCCTACCACAGATAGAAGAATGCAAAAATAAAGACCCAAACCAGGTCCACGAAGTGCCAGTATAAGCCAGCCACTTCAACCGTCTCGTAAGTGCCCTTGCGGTCGTAGAAACCGGTCTGCACACGCCTGGCAACCACCAGCAGATAGACGACACCGGCCGACACATGCAGGCCGTGGAAACCCGTGATCATAAAGAAGCTGGACCCGAACTGTGCGGCACCCATGGGATTGCCCCAGGGCCGCACACCTTCCTCAACGATCAGCTTGGTCCACTCGAAGGCCTGCATGCCCACAAAGGTCGCGCCGAGCAGCGCGGTCGCCAGCATCAGCTGGGCAGTGCGTTTCTTGTCGCGGCGATAGCCGTAATTGACCGCCAGCGCCATGGTGCCGCTGCTGGTTATGAGCACAAATGTCATGATGGCGATCAGCAACAGCGGAACATGATTACCGGCAATGGTCAGCGCGAAAACTTCGCTGGCATTCGGCCAGGCTACCGTGGTAGTCATACGCACGGTCATGTAGGAAGTCAGGAAACTGCCGAAAATGAAAGTATCGGAAAGCAGGAAGATCCACATCATCGCCTTGCCCCAGGGCACGGGGAAGGCCTGCTTATCCCCCGACCAATCTGAGACTATGCCCTGGAGCCCCTCGGCCACCGCCGCGTCAGGGCCTTGATTCGCCATGTCATGTGCCATGGATCAGATTCCTCGTCAGGTAGCTAGCAACAAGATAAACAAGAAGAACCACACGAGGAGCAGGAAGTGCCAGTACACCGTGCAAAGTTCCACGCTGCGGCGGCGCTCACCGATTTTCTCCTCTGCAAAAAGTCGCTGCACGGTATTGGCCCATACCCATAAACCGCCCACCAGGTGCAAACCGTGCAGGGCGGTCAGCAGGTAGAAAAATGCACTGGCCGGGTTCGACCGCATGTACCAGCCCGCATCCCTGAGCTCTTGCCACGCCAGCCACTGTCCGGCCAGGAACATGAGCGTCAGGGCGCCGCCAGCCAGCATGGCCCGGCGCGTCGCCCGCAGTTCGTCCCTGCGGGCCGCAAATACGGCCCACTGCATGGCAACGCTGGCCAGTAACAAGATGCCGGAATTGACCAGCAATATGCGTGGCTCGTCGACGCGCACCCAGTCTGCGAGCCCCATGCGCATTGCATAAGCACTGAAAAAAAGCCCGAACATTGAGGTGACGACGGCGAGGAAGATTCCAAGTCCGATCTTGCGCGGATCCAACGATTGCGGCATTCCAGCCGGGCGGTTTTCCAACGGATCATTGGCAAGCCATGGCTGGCGATTGAGTGTCTGGCTCAACAGATAAGCAATCACGCAGGCCATGATCGCAGCCAGGAATACCAAGGCCCATGTCATGAGTGCTCGACTCCATGTTCGCGGCCCGCTACAACGCCGGGCGCCGGCGGCTCGGTCTGCGGAATAAAATCATCCTTGGCGCCAGGGACGCTGTAATCGTAAGCCCAACGGTAGACCACCGGCAGTTTGTCACCCCAGTTGCCGTGCGCCGGGGGCGTATCAGGCGTTTGCCACTCCAGCGTTGTAGCCTTCCACGGGTTGCCGTCGGTTTTCTTGCCCTTGAACAGGCTCCACACCATGTTGACCAGGAATATCAACTGCACGACAGCCACGATGATCGCCGAAATTGTGATACCTGCGTTCATTGCCTGCGCCGAATCCGGGACAAAGTCCGTGCTGCCCATCGCAAAGTAGCGGCGCGGCACGCCAAGAATCCCGAGGTAATGCATGGGCAGATAAATTGAGTAGGTACCCAGCAAGGTCAGCCAGAAATGCGCCTTGCCCCAGAAATCGTTGTACATGCGCCCTGTCATTTTGGGGAACCAGTGATAAATGGCACCGAAAATCACGAGAATGGGCGACACGCCCATCACCATATGAAAATGACCCACCACGAAATAAGTATCTGATAGCGGCACATCCACGACTACGTTGCCAAGGAACAGGCCGGTAAGCCCACCATGCACAAAGGTGAAGATAAACCCGATTGAGAACAGCATGGGAACGTTAAGATGAATATCGCCCTTCCACAGAGTCAGTACCCAGTTGTAAACCTTGATGGCGGTCGGTACCGCGATGATCAGGGTAGTCGTCGCAAAGAAAAACCCGAAGTAGGGATTCATGCCACTGACATACATGTGATGCGCCCAGACAACAAAGCTCAGCCCACCAATGGCGAGAATTGCCCACACCATCATGCGGTAGCCAAAGATGTTCTTGCGCGCATGGGTGCTCAGCAAATCTGAGACGATGCCAAACGCCGGCAAAGCAACGATATAAACTTCGGGGTGACCGAAGAACCAGAAAAGGTGCTGGAACAGGATCGGACTGCCGCCTTCATAGTCTGTGGTTTCACCAAGCGACAGAATGGCCGGCATAAAGAAGCTGGTGCCGATAATGCTGTCCAGCGTCATCATGACCGCGCTGACAAACAATGCCGGAAACGCCAGCAGACCGAGAATGGTGGCCATGAATATTCCCCAGACAGACAGCGGCATACGCATCAGCGTCATGCCCCGGCAACGCGCCTGCAGAACGGTCGTCACATAATTAAGCCCGCCCATGGTGAATGCCACGATGAAAATGGCGAGAGACGCCAGCATCAGTATGATGCCCCAGCCCGCGCCCGGCGTTCCTTCCGTTATGGCCTGGGGCGGGTACAAGGTCCAGCCAGCGCCGGTCGGACCGCCTGGCACGAAGAAACTCGCCATAAGAACAAGCACAGCCAGCAAATATACCCAGTAGCTGAGCATGTTCATGTACGGGAACACCATATCCCGGGCACCGAGCATCAGTGGGATAAGATAATTGCCAAACCCGCCCAGTAACAAAGCGGTGAGCAGGTAAATCACCATGATCATCCCGTGCATCGTGATGAACTGGTAATAATCAGCGGGATCAATGAATGAGAAGGTGTCTGGAAAGCCGAGTTGTAAACGCATCATGCCGGATAAAACCAGCGCTACCAGTCCGACCGCAATGGCCGTAAGGCCATACTGGATTGCGATGACCTTGTGGTCCTGACTCCAGACATAACGAGTCACCCAGCTCTTGGGATGATGCAGGGCATGGGGATCATCGCGATCTGCAATCGCTACGTAAGCCATCAGGATATCCTCCAGGCCGAAGCCTGCTCAAAAACTATCTTCAACTGTTCGTCAATCGGGTACATTCGTTTGCTGCCCTACAAAGTATTCAGATAGGCAACGAGATCATCAATGGCCTGCTCGTCACCAAGAATCTTGGACATCATGACCATCTGTTGACCGTAGGCATCGTAGGGATGTGAGCCTCTGATACCGGCTTTGAAATTTTCCAGCTGGCGCTTGATATACCAGTCGTCCATGTTGGCAAGCCGCGGAGCATGCGTCGTCCACACGCCGCCCCCACGGGCGCCGTGACAGGTACCGCAGGTGGTATACAGCTCTTTGCCTCGCTTGGTATTGCCGGTGATCTTGCTGCTGACCTTGGCATCGGGCAGCGACTCGATATACGCCGCAACATTGGCGATTGCGTCATCGTCGGCCAGGGTCATGGCCATCGGCGCCATCTGGCGACCATAAACGTCATCCTCATGGGTGCCGCGTGCCCCCGACTTGTAGTTCTTCAGTTGATGCGCGATATACCAGCTATCCTGGCCCGCGAGTTTTGGCGCATTGAGTACTTCGTTGCCTTCGCCCTGAGCACCATGACAAGCACTGCATACCGCATACAGCGCCTGTCCTGCTGGAGCGCTTGTTTGCGCGCGCGCGACCATCGTCGCATGGCTCGGTTGATTTGCCAGCCAGGCCTCGAACTCAGCCTCCTCTTCAACCACCACCTTGCTGCGCATGGCAAAGTGCGCCAGGCCACACAATTCCTCACACAACACGTCAAATCTGCCAGTACGTGTGGGCGTCAACCAGATATAACTCACCATGCCCGGTACCAGGTCCATCTTCACGCGGAACTGGGGAACGGTGAAGTTGTGCAGCACGTCTTTTGATCTGAGTAAAAGCTTGACCGGGCGATCCAGTGGCAGGTGCATATCGTCACCGTCCACCAACACATCATCCTGGCCATTGGGATCGTCCGGGTCTATGCCGAATGGATTGACCGGCGAGACATGACGAATGGATGTGGTACCGAGCACGCCATCGCGGCCAGGATAGCGATAGCTCCAGGCCCACTGCTGTCCGACTGCTTCTACCTCGATGGCGTCTTCCGGCACGGTGACCACCTTACCCCAGACCAGCAGTCCTGGTGCCAGCATCGCCGCAACGCCGAGGCTCGTGATCACGGTGAGCCAGTTTTCCAGTTTCTTGTTTTCGGGTTCGTAGGCGGCCTTGTTGCCTTCGCGATGGCGGTACTTGAGCACGGCGTAAGCCATGAACAGGTTCACAGCTACAAACACGATGCCAGTCACCCAGAAGGTGATATTGACCGTCTCGTCGATCATGCCCCAGTTTGAGGCAATGGGTGTGAACCACCATGGGCTCCAGAAATGGAATATGAGCGAGCCAATGACCAGCAAGATCAGGACAACTGCCACCGCCATAAGTCGTTCCTCGTCAGTCGCGCGTTAAGTCAGGATTGGTATCGCTTGCGCTTGTAATTGAGTTTGCCGAAAGGATTCACGAAATGCTTATCGGTGGCCACCAGCTGTGCCTCCGGATGCTTGGCTTCCATCATCTCGCGAATCTGGTCTTCTTGTTCCTTCAGGGCATAAATCAGAATCAGGTTTTTCCCGGCGTCGAGTTCGTCATGAAACTTTTCGAGTTTCTTGTTCTCGCTGGCGACGCCGGTAAGGCCGCCCACCCATGCACCAAACAGGGTCACAAGGCCTACCAGCATGATATTGATGATGCCAGGCGGTTCGACACCGAATACCTGGAAATAATCTAAAAGGCCTGCAAGCAGCAGGCCCCCGAGGAAACCGAGAAAAGCCCCGATGAAGCCGTCGCGAATAATGTCCCTCGTTTCCAGCCAGTTGCTCGAATGAATATGCTCTTTCTTGAGGCCGGCCTTATCCCTGGCGATAACATGCAGATAAAAATCACTCACCCCAACATCGTGCAGGTCATCGGAAATCCGATGGGTGCTGCCAAGATCTGGTGACAGGTAATACAGGCACTTCATGCTCGATCCCCATATCGAGTTTATTATTAATTGCCGCATTATACGGTGCGCCGGGCAAGAGGGAACATTTCCATGCCTTCCACCTACATTGCGCCGCAGCAAAACGGCTCTTGAGCCTCCCTTTTCATCTCTGTTAACAGGCAGCAAGGATCAGCGAACTGCAGTGCTGTCCCGGCCGCAAGTCAACGTTTCCATTTGGATTATTCCGGTATTTCGCCGGCAAAATCTGCTGTAAGCGCCGCCACCTTGCGATGTGGCAGGGCCCCGCAGGGCCCTGCCCCGATCCTCAGTCAATCTTGTTTCTGCTGACCCGGGTCTCGTCTACCCGAACTTCTACGAGTTGCCCGTCTGAGAATACATAGGTGAAGGTATAAAAAATGTATTGCGAGGGTGTGACATAACGCATCACCGCCGTCTCCGTGCAGACACCTGACACGGCGTAGCACGTTGTGCCTACCGGCACGCTTGCGGTATTCATAGTATCCGGCCAGCCAGCTTGGGCGGCGCCGGTTTGCGAGTGCTTGCCGGTTCTTCTGTTGCTGGTCAGCGGCCTGGCGTTGCGCGGCAGGTCCAGCGAAAGTGTCTTGAACACTTCTCCTCTGGCATTGCGGGCGAGCACCAGCAGATGGTCGAAATAACGCGTGATACTGACACAGTTGCTATTGCAACCGGAACCATCGATTCCGGACGGGCCAATCAGTTCTGACGAAAATGCAGTACCCGAAGTGAGCGCGACGAATATCGCCAGCGCTGCAGTCCATTTTGCAGGCATGTTGATTCTCCTTACATCCTTGTAATGGCAATCCGCGAAGTATTCGGGATCGCAGGCGGAGTATTAACATGAAAAAAGCGACAACACCAAACAGCAGGCAAGTGCCCCGATTACCGTCAGCTCGGCTGGAATTTCAGTACTTTGCCGTTGTTGCAGTAGCGCAGCCCCGTCGGCTTCGGGCCATCCTCAAACACGTGGCCATGATGACCGCCGCAGCGCGAACAATGATATTCGGTTCTGGGTACCAGCAACGCATAGTCCCGCTTGGTACCGACCGCTCCTGCCAATACGTCGAAGAAACTCGGCCACCCGGTGCGACTGTCATACTTGCTGTCCGATGAAAAGAGCGGCTGGTCGCAGCCGACGCACAGATACAGCCCGGTGCGCTTTTCGTCGAGCAGTGGACTGGTCCAGGGTCGCTCGGTGCCCTCTTCCCGAAGAATCCGGTACTGCTCGCGACTCAGCATTTCCCGCCAAGCCTGTTCGCTGCGTGTCACCGGCCAGGTCCCGGTTTTGCCCTTGCCCTCAGCCAATAACATGCGTCCCGCCAGCGGTGCGGTAGCCAGCAGTCCCAATCCGGCCAGAAATACTCTTCGATTCATCATCCAGACCCCCGGCAGCTCTGCAAAGTAGGCCGGCTCGACGCATTATTGACTTGGAATACTCCCCTGGCCAATGGTTCCGCTGACCTCGCCCGGGCAAATGGCATGGACGACAATGCCAGGGCAGAGTAAATTAGGCAGCCGCCAGATTAGTAGCGCTGTCGCCGTGGAGATCCCGATCATGCCCCGAATTGGTCTTTTGTTGCTGGCCGTTTCGCTTGCCATGCCGTTGCAGGCCGGCGAACCGCCGACGCCCGCCAAGCCTTCCGAGGACAACCAGGCCACCGCGAAGATGAGCCCCGTGGTCATGCATAAATCACCGGGCTGCGGCTGTTGTGCAATTTGGGCAGAGCACCTGACCGCGCATGGTTTCGTGGTTGAATCGATCTCGGATCCCGGGGTATATGATTTGAAGGCCCGCCTGGGAATCCCACCGGCCGCACGCTCTTGCCATACAGCAAAAGTCGGCGAGTATTTCATCGAGGGGCATGTGCCTGCAGCGGACATAATTCGCCTGTTGACTGAGCAACCAAGTGATATCAGGGGTTTGTCGGTTCCAGGCATGCCATTGGGTTCGCCTGGTATGGAGCATCCCCGCCCCCAGCCCTTCCAGACTGTTGCACTGATGCACGACGGCAGCCTGCGCGTCTATGCCGAGCACGCTGCGGGCGCGGACCACTCACCCAAGACGCCGACCAAGGCCACCGAAAAGTAGTACCTGACGAACGCGACTGGCTCGGTAGGCCGCAGGAAGGCGGCAAGGGCAAATCCTGGTTGGCAGCGCTCTAAGAGTGCCACAGCATGGCACGGCCCACATCACATCGCTTACGCTGATCTGGTCGAACGAGCAAGACTTCGGTATCCTCCGCAATCTTATTTATCCGCGCGGGGAGCAAACGTGAGCAATTTAGATCGGCAACTTGAAAAACTACGAACTGAGGACGGCTTCATCGCGGCACTGGACCAAAGTGGCGGCAGCACGCCGAAAGCATTGCGGCTGTATGGAATTGATGAGACCGCCTGGTCGGGTGAAGAGGAAATGTACACCAAGGTCCACCAGATGCGGACACGGATTATTACCAGCCCCGCCTTCAACGGGGATCGCATTCTTGCCGCGATCCTGTTCGAGAATACGATGGACCGTGACATCGAAGGCCAGCCGACGGCGGACTACCTTTGGAATGAAAAAAATGTCGTACCAATTCTGAAAGTGGACAAGGGCCTGGCGGATGAAGCGGAGGGCGTGCAACTGATGAAGCCGATGCCCGACCTGGACGCGCTACTTAAGAAAGCCAGGAGCAAGAACATATTTGGCACCAAGATGCGCTCCGTAATAAAGCAGGCCAATGCCGCAGGCATCAAGGCTATAGTCAGGCAGCAGTTTGAAATCGGGCGTCAGATTATGGCGGCCGGACTGGTGCCCATTATCGAACCGGAAGTGGACATCCACTGTCCGGAAAAAAAGCAGGCCGAAGCCCTTTTAAAGACAGAAATCATGGCCGAACTTGACAGCCTCGATTCTGATCAGCTGGTCATGTTGAAGCTGACTTTGCCCGAAGTTGACAACCTCTACTCTGATTGCGTGAACCACGCAAACGTTCTGCGGGTTGTGGCCTTATCGGGCGGCTATAGCCGGGATGAGGCCAACGCTCGCCTTGCTCGTCAAAATGGCATGGTGGCAAGTTTCTCGCGTGCCTTGTCGGAAGGCTTGTCGGCGCAGCAGTCCGACGAGGAATTTAATGCCATGCTGGATGCTTCGATCCAGAGTATTTATGAGGCTTCCAGAACATGAACGCCGGGGCATCAACTTGACCTGCGAAAAACCCCGCGAAAGCGGGGTTTGTTTTTTTGATACGCAATCGCCGGGCGGATGGGCGCGATAAAATAAGCAGCCCCGTTACAGCGTTCCGGGTTTTGATTTGGCGCGCCTGGGTGAGGCGGCACAGAAGAAGCACCGCTTCTTCCCGCCGAACGCCCGAGAGCTCAGCTCGAGGGCCGGATCGACGGGCGGCCCGCAGGATATGGATAAAAGATACTTGTCGCCCGACTGCGGGCCGAACCCCGATGGCACCAAGCAAATGGGGGACAAAAAACCCGGAACATCGTTCCGGGTTTTGCTTTGGCGCGCCTGGGTGAGGCGGCACAGAAGAAGCACCGCTTCTTCCCGCCGAACGCCCGAGAGCTCAGCTCGAGGGCCGGATCGACGGGCG
>JBFGOQ010000082.1:0-9877 GCA_041565075.1 Gammaproteobacteria bacterium | reverse complement strand
GTTGATTTGCGCAAACCAGATGCTGACAGTAAAGAACTGGTCGTCATGGCTGCAGCGCAGCTGGGACGCGCGCGATTGATCGACAACGTCAGGGTCTGAAAAGATTCCGGGAGATTATTGCGACACGCGGTTGCGTCCGCGTTCCTTGGCCCGGTAAAGCGCAGCGTCTGCCTTGGTGAGTAAGGAATCAAGCGTGTCACTTTCTTCCATCCCAGTGACCCCCAGAGACAGCGTAACCGGCAGCATAATGTCAGTGGCGTCTGAATCCGATGGCACGCCGGAGAAAACGCTGCGTATGCGCTCAGCCGCCTCCAGTGCATATTCCAGTTCCGTGTTGGGTAATAACACGGCGAACTCATCACCACCAAAACGCGCAATGAGGTCCGTCGGACGCAATTGATTGCGCAAGGCATCGGCAACTTTGCACAAGGCGTGGTCACCTGCCAGATGGCCGCGGATGTCATTAAATGGCTTGAAGTGGTCGACGTCGAGCATGATCAGGCAGACCGGCATTTCGCCCTGCTGGCAGCGCTCCAGTTCGCGCCGGAACATTTCCTGCATCCAGTGTCGGTTATGGAGGTTGGTCAGCGCATCAGTGGTAGCGCTTTCCTCGTACTGGCGCATGATCACCACGCTGTCCGCAATTATCCGATTGTCGGAACGCACGCGCGATGACAACACCGCGAGCAGGTTGCGGGCCACGCCATGCGAGACGTTGATCATGTCCCACAGGGTTTCGTTGTTAATGACCAGCAGTTCGCAATCTTCTTCGGCAATCACCCAGGCCGAAGGCGTGGTTTCTTCGACGATCGACATTTCACCGGCACAGTCACCCGGCCCGAGCACCGTCAGCGGCGGGTTGTCCTTGCTGTCAAGATGCACACTCAACGCGCCGCTTATAATGACAAAAATACTGTCGTTATTCTCGGCGGGGTTGAGCAGAATGTCGCCCCTGGCAAGTTCACGCATGCCACATCGCTCGAGATAAATCTCGATTGATTCCGGCGGGACATTGCGAAATATATCCAGCTTCGCGAACAGCTCCCTGTCATGTATGACCTCGTCCAGCGTCATTCTCCCTGCCTGCCGTGATACCGGCCCAAGCGCCTGTGAGACGCAGAGAATACCGCCACCGGCCGCGCAGGCGCAATCGACCAGTTCACGGATCGATGGTGCTTAACCATCGCCGCTGAGGATTTCGCGCATTTCTGCGTAGCGGGAACGCTCGTCTTCGCCAACGGAGGGGTAGCCAAGTTGCAGGCTTTCCAGGCTTTGTTCGATGATTTCGGCGACGGTGGTGCGCATATATGGCTTGTAATCCGCCGGTATTGCATACCATGGAGCCCAGGGCCTCGACGTCTCACGCAGCGCTGCTTCATAGGCCTGCATGTATTTATCCCAGTGTCCTCTTTCGCGCACATCCGCAGTGGAAAACTTCCAGTTTTTTTCCGGCTCGTCCAGGCGTGAAAGAAAGCGTTTCTTTTGTTCTTCCCGCGATACGTTCAGCCAGAATTTGAGAATCACAGTACCATTTCGTGCCAGGTGTTTTTCGTGGTCCCTGATGGATTCGAGTCGCTGGTCCCAGATCTGCTCATCCGAGCGCCAGGGCAGTCGCTGGCCGTCGAGGATGCCAGGGTGCACGCGGACGACCAGAACTTCCTCGTAGTAGCTGCGGTTGAAGACACCTATGCGCCCGCGTTCTGGCAGACGCCTGGCTGTGCGCCAGAGAAAATCATGATCCAGTTCCAGGACGGTCGGTTTCTTGAATGAAAATACCTGGCAGCCCGCCGGATTGATACCGCTCATTACGGCGCGGATCGTGCCGTCCTTGCCCGCTGCATCCATGGCCTGGAAGACCAATAGTATTGATACGCGATCGTCTGCGTACAATCGGCGTTGCAAATCGTCCAGCCGCTTTACAGAACGCCGCAGTTGTTTTTGCAGAACGCTTTTTACAAGTTCTGCGGTGCCGGGTGAGGTGCGTGCCTGGGGCACAGAGAAACTTCCGTCGAAAGGGACCAGATAGCGATGTGGCTTGGCTTTGAACATTGGTGCTCCGTGGCTAGTCAGAATCAGGGTTGGTTTTCTTGGTCCGGTGCTGCTGCAGCGCCCAGGCGACATGCTCGCGCACAATTTGCGAGTCATGGGATCTGCGTTTATTGAGCGCAGCAAGCACCGCGGTTGTGGATGGTGCGTTGCCTAAAGCAACCGCGATATTCCTGAGCCATCGTTCATAGCCGATCCTGCGTATGGCGCTGCCCTCGGTGCGGTTGAGAAACTCGCTTTCGCTCCAGGCGAACAAGTCTGCGAGCTGCGTATCATCGAGCCCATGTCGTGGCGCGAAGTCGTCTTCTGCGGTTGGCCGGGCAAACTTATTCCATGGGCAGAATAACTGGCAGTCGTCACAGCCATAAATCCGGTTGCCTATCGCCTTGCGAAATCTCTCGGGAATCGAGCCATGAAGTTCAATGGTCAGGTACGAAATGCAACGACGGGCGTCCAGCTGATAGGGTGCGACAATTGCACCGGTAGGGCATACATCAATGCAGGTATGACAGCTTCCGCAGTGGTCCGTTGCTGCCACTTCTGCTGGCAGCGTCAGGTCGGTATAGATTTCTCCGAGGAAAAACCATGAGCCGGCCTCCTTGTTTATCAGGTTGGTATGTTTACCAATCCAGCCCAGTCCGGCGCGTTGCGCAAGCGGCTTTTCCATTACCGGCGCGCTGTCGGTAAAAACACGGTAACCGAATTCGCCGATCTCACGGCTGATCCTGTTGGCAAGGCGCTGCAGGCGCCGACGCAATACCTTGTGGTAATCGCGGCCCAGCGCGTAGCGCGACACAAACCCAGACTCAGCATCCTGCAAGGTGGCCAGCGCATCGCGGCCGCTGGCAGGCCAGTAGTCCATGCGTGCGCTGATGATGCTTACGGTGCCTGGCAGCAGCTGGGCGGGGCGGCTTCGCTTGGTACCGTGACGCGACATGTAGCTCATCTGCCCATGGAAACCTTGCTCCAGCCAGCGGGCGAGATCTTGTTCTTCTTTGTCGAGATCGGGTTGGGAAAAGCCGACCTGCTGGAAGCCGAGGTCCCGCCCCCAGCGGCGAATATTGCCGGCCAGAGCCTCGATATTCATGTCGGAATACTGTTTCAACTGCTTGTCATATTTGGGGGCGCGGGAGTCGGCGCCAGTATAATGCCTAATATGAACAATCTGCCGACAAAAATTTATCGGGCCGCGCAAGTCCGGGAGCTCGATCGCATCGCGATTGAGCGCCATGAAATTCCGGGCTTTACACTCATGTCCAGAGCCGGGCAGTCGGCCCTGGCGGTTTTGCAGGCCCGCTGGCCTGCCGCACGCCGCCTGCTGGTGCTATGCGGCGCTGGCAACAACGCCGGCGACGGCTATGTAGTGGCCCGGCTCGCAGCCCGCTGTGGTCTGCAGGTGCGCACTGTGGCGCTGGTCAACCCCGACAAACTCAGTGGCGACGCACAGCTGGCGTGGGAGATGTATCGCAAGGCTGGCGGTGATGTTTGTGAATGGGATCCGGGACTGCTACAGGGTTGCGACGTCGTCGTCGACGCGATTCTGGGCACCGGCCTGGCGCGTGACCTGGCGGGCAAGCCGCGCGACGTCGTTGCTGCACTCAATGCATCTGACAAACCCGTGCTGGCCATTGATATCCCGACTGGCCTGCACGCGGATACGGGCCATGCACAGGGCATCGCGGTGCGTGCGGATCTGACGATTAGTTTTGTCGGGCTGAAGCTTGGACTGTACACGGGGGACGGGCCCGAGTACGCCGGCGATATCTGTTTCGATGATCTGGGCATTCCCACCGAGGCATATTCGGGAATGGCGCATGCCGGCCAGCGGATTGACGAGCAGCTGGTAAAAAATGTGTTACCGCAACGCCGGCGAACGGCGCACAAAGGCGACAACGGTCATGTGCTGCTGATAGGCGGCGGTGCGGGTATGCCAGGTGCCATTCGACTGGCGGCTGAAGCGGCACTGCATGCAGGCGCCGGATTGGCAACAGTGGCAACCTTGCCTGAACACCTGCCCGTTATCGTGGCAGGAACGCCGGAAGTAATGGCGCGCGGGATTAAAAAGGTAACAGAACTGGACGCGCTGCTGGCGGCTGCCGACATTGTTGCGGTGGGTCCCGGGCTCGGTCAGGACGCCTGGGCAAAAGAAATGTTCGCGGCGGTTCTGGCGTGTGACACGCCGTTGGTGGTGGATGCCGATGCCTTGAATCTGCTGGCCGCGCAGCCAACGCGCCGCGATAACTGGGTACTCACACCGCATCCGGGCGAAGCGGCTCGTTTGCTGGGTGCACCAACTGGCAGCGCAGAGGTGCAGCGCGACCGGGTGGCAGCGGTTGGCCGGCTTATCGAACGCTATGGCGGAGTTGTACTGTTGAAGGGTGCCGGCACCATCGTCGCGCAAAACGGTGATGTCCCGTGGTTCTGCGACAGGGGCAACCCAGGCATGGCAGCGCCGGGCATGGGCGACGTCCTGACCGGCATAGTTGCGGCGGTTGCCGCCCAGCATGGTGACCTGTTTGCCGCAGCCCGGGCTGCGGCCTGGGTGCATGCCGCGGCCGGTGACGATGCGGCCAGCAGCGGCGAACGCGGCATCCTGGCAAGCGATTTGTTCGGGCACATCGTTACCCATGTCAATCCAGGCTGACATGCTTGAATTTAAACTGCCCGGCGAGGCAGACACGCGCGCCCTGGGCGCGCAGCTGGGCAAAGCTGCGATGCAGCCACCCCTGATTGTGACACTCGCCGGCGAACTGGGCGCGGGAAAGACCACGCTGGTGCGCGGCCTGCTGGAGGGCCTTGGATATCAAGGCAAGGTTGTGAGCCCGACCTATACTTTGATGGAGCCGTACTCGGCTGGCGATCTCAACTTGCTGCACCTGGACCTCTATCGGATTTCGCATCCAGAGGAATTGGAATTCCTCGGCATCAGAGACAGATTGGCGGATTCCGTGCTACTGGTGGAATGGCCAGCCAACGGCGCCGGGTTTTTGCCGCAGGCGGATGTTGCGGTGGAACTGGCAGTTTCAGGGCGCGGGCGTAGTGCCCGTATTCAAGCGGGCACTCCGCGGGGCGCGGCACTCCTCGGGCGGCTCGCAGGGGTTGGCGAGGCCTGAAGGCAGGGTTGTCTTTTATTTTCTTTCTGTCGAGATTAATGGCGTATCTCACTAATAAACAATAAAAATCTTGTTGAATTTTCGGGGAATTCGGGGTTAAACTTGCGCTTATCAGGCAAGGGGGTCCCATGCGTGCACGCTTGTTTCTCGCCGGATTGTTCTGGGCATTTGCCGGTCAGGTCGCCGGGGCGGACTTTGTAGAAGGCCTGAGGCTGTCCGCTGACGATGAGCGCACCCGGGTAGTTCTGGACCTCAGCAACCCTGTCGATTACACCGTTTTTTCCCTGACCGAACCTGACCGGGTCGTCATCGACTTACCGGCGCAGCTGCGCGCCGGGGAGAGCCTCGCGGTGCGCAACCCGCCTGCTCTGTTGCGCAATATTCGCAGTGCCCGAAAGGATGCCGAAACCTTGCGTATAGTGCTGGATGTCTCGCGCGCCGTTAGCGCGCGGAGTTTCTTGCAGGGCCCCACAGGCGGCCGGGGTCATCGGCTCGTGATCGATCTGCATGCTTTGGATTCCGCCAGCAATATGGCGCCTGTCAAGACGGCAGCCTCAGTCGAAGAGAGGGGCCGCGACGTGGTGGTCGTAATCGACCCTGGTCATGGCGGCAAAGATCCGGGTGCACGCGGACCACGTGGAACCCGCGAAAAGGACGTGGTGCTGGCAATCTCGCGCCGCCTGGCAAACAAAATTAATGCAGCACAGGGGATGCGTGCGGTGCTGGTACGCGACCGCGATGTCTATCCGAGTCTGCATGACCGGCGTGATCGGGCGCGAGCCAGCAAGGCCGATCTGTTTGTCTCAATCCATGCCGACGCGTTCCGTGACGGCCGGGCTCGTGGCTCATCTGTTTTTGTCCTGTCCGAGCGGGGCGCCAGCAGCGAGGCAGCGCGTTGGTTGGCGGAAAAGGAAAACCAGGCCTTGCTGGGCGGCGTGCAGCTCGATGAGCAGGATGACGTCGTGGCTTCGGTTTTGCTCGATTTATCCCAGGACTGGACACTGAGCAACAGTCAGATAGCCGCGGAAATGGTGCTGGCGGAAATGGGCAAAGTTAATCGCTTGCATTCGCGGAAGGTCAAGAGAGCGGGCTTTCTCGTGCTCAAGTCGCCCGATGTACCGTCTATATTTGTCGAGGCGGCTTTTATTTCCAACCCGGACGAAGAGCGCAAGTTGGGCCAGGCTCGCCATCAGGAGCGGATGGCTGCGGCGATATTTAAGGGTATCCATAACTATTTTTCCGAGCATGCGCCCCAGGACACGCGTATTGCCGAGCTGAGCCGACAACAGCGCGCTACGCTGACCCACGTCATTGCCCGGGGCGACACGCTATCGGAGATTGCCGAAACCTACCGGGTCAGTCTCGACACCCTGCGCAGTCTCAACAAGTTGCGCGGTGATCGCCTGCGCGTGGGCCAGAAGATTCAAATCCCGGTTACGACCGGCGGCTGACCCGCCCGGCGTCTGGCCTGACCGGCGCCTGGCCGGTATCCTGAGGGGTCTGCCCATCAGGATTCTCCCTCGTCCATGTCCATTCGCCTTTTACCCCAGAAATTAATTAATCAGATCGCCGCCGGTGAGGTTATCGAACGGCCGGCTTCGGTGGTGAAGGAACTGGTGGAGAACAGCCTGGATGCTGGCGCGATGCAAATCGACATCGAGGTGGAGAAGGGTGGCAGTGGCCTGATCCGGATCCGGGACAACGGCGGCGGCATTGAAAAAGCCGAGCTTTCTTTAGCGCTAAAAAGGCATGCCACCAGCAAGATCGCATCGCTTGAGGACCTGGAAGCCGTTCGCAGTATGGGCTTTCGTGGTGAGGCCCTGCCAAGTATCGCGTCGGTATCGCAGCTGGCAGTCATTTCACGGACCGTCGAAGCAGCCAAAGGCTGGCGAGTTACCGCAGATGGCGTGGCCGTAAGCGCGCCGGTCCCCGCGCCGCATCCGCCAGGAACCACCGTCGAAGTGCGTGATCTTTTTTTCAATACTCCGGCGCGACGTAAGTTCCTGCGCACGGAGAAAACCGAATTCACCCATATTTACAATGTTGTCAGACGGCTGGCGCTGGCGCGTTTCGATGTGGCCTTTTCATTGCGGCACAACGAGCGGGAAACGTTCAGGTTGGCAAGCGCGCAAAATCAGCGGGCGCAGGAGCGACGCATTGCGAAATTGTGCGGCGAGCCCTTTGTCGAAAATGCCGTGCATCTGGAACACGCGGCGGCGGGTATGCGGATGCACGGATGGCTCGCGCTGCCAACATTCTCCAGGAGCCAGGCAGACCTGCAATACGTTTATGTCAATGGTCGGGCAATCCGTGACAAGGTAATCGTTCATGCGCTGAAGCTGGCGTATCAGGATGTTATGTTTCACGGTCGCCAGCCCGCCTACCTGTTGTATCTGGAAATGCCGCCGCAAATGGTGGACGTGAATGCGCATCCGCAGAAGAGTGAGGTGCGTTTTCGGGAAAGCAGAATGGTGCATGATTTTCTACACCATACGGTCGAGCATGCGCTGGCCGATACGCGGCCCGGAGGCGATACACAAGGTGAGCGCAGTGCGCCTGTCCGGATGGCATTGCCCGGCGGTTACTCTCGACAAAGCGCGATTCCACTATCAGTCAGCGAGCAGGTGGCGAGTTATGCGCGGCTGCACCAGGATACTGACGCGCGCGAACTTGCTGGCGGCAGTGACAATGATGTTGTGGACACGCCGCTCGGCTTTGCGCTGGCGCAGATCCATGGCGTCTACATTCTGGCCCAGTCAAAGGCGGGCCTGGTTCTTGTCGACATGCACGCCGCTCATGAGCGCGTGCTCTACGAGCAATTGAAGAGTTCGCTGGACAGTGGCGGAGTTGCGGCACAGCCATTACTGGTGCCGGAGACCCTGCAAGTCAGCGAAGCCGAAGCAGACGCTGGTGCCGAACATGCCGAAGAATTCAGGAAGCTTGGTTTCGAGATTGACCGGCAAGGTCCTGCCAGCGTGACGATCAGGCAAGTGCCAGCGCTTTTACGTGACAGGGGACCGGGTCCGCTGGTGCGGGACGTGCTCGCGGACCTCGTCACTGCCGGGTCGAGCACGCGGGTAAAGACTGCGGTAAACGAAATTCTCGCGACGGTTGCCTGCCACGCTTCGGCCCGCGCCAATCGTCAGCTGAGCATCCCCGAAATGAACGCGCTGCTCAGGCAAATGGAAAAAACCGACCGTGCCGATCAATGCAACCATGGCCGACCGACCTGGACGCTGCTGAGCATGGCCGAGTTGGACAAGCTGTTTTTGCGCGGACAGTAGTGCCCCGGAAACCAGATATTTCAATCGCTGGCGCGCGCAAGCCGGCCATTCTCTTGATGGGTCCGACCGCGACAGGCAAGACCGAGCTCGCCCTGAGGCTGGCGGAAATATTTCCCGTGGAACTCATCAGCGTGGACTCTGCGCTGGTCTATCGCGGCATGGATATTGGCACGGCCAAGCCGTCGCCGCGATTGCTGGCTCGCGTGCCGCATCGGCTGGTGGATATTCGCGATCCGGGGGAGCGCTATTCCGCGGGTGAGTTTCGTCGTGATGCATTGGCAGCTATCAGTGAGATCAGGTCCCGCCAGCATATCCCGTTGCTGGTGGGAGGCACCCTGCTGTATTTTCGCGCCTTGACCCGTGGCCTTGCTCAGATGCCGGCTCCGAACCCGGAAATTCGTGCTCGCCTGGACCAGGAAGCCGGCCGCGCGGGCTGGCCTGCTCTGCATCAACGGCTCGAGGCGCTCGATCCAAAGGCGGCTGCGCGGATTCACCCCAATGATGCGCAGCGAATCCAGCGCGCCCTGGAAGTGCATGCGCAGACGGGCATGTCCTTGTCGGAGGTCCAGGCGCAAGGCAGTAATCCGGGTGCCAGTCTTGGCGATTTCCTGCGCATTGGTTTGCTGCCCAAAGACCGAATTAAATTGAACAAAATTGTAGAGAAGCGGTTTAACGCAATGATGGAAAAAGGATTCCTTAATGAAGTTCGCGCCCTGTTTGAACGTGGCGACCTGCAGCCGGAAATGCCGGCCATGCGGGCGGTTGGCTATCGTCAGTTGTGGCAACACCTGACCGGAGAATGCGACCTGGAGGAGGCCTGCCGGCGCGCCGTGGTGGCTACCCGGCGGCTGGCGAAGCGTCAGATGACCTGGCTCAGAAGCGAAACCCTGGATGCGGTATTTGACCCTTATGCCCCCGCGCTTGACACACAAGTTAGCGATTTCCTGGCCGATTACCTGGGTCGAAGGGCCGGGAGCCTGTGATAAACTCAGGGCAAGGACATTGGGTTGTCACGACAGTCATAAGAGCCCTGCAAGGCCCGACAGTCGGGGTAACGACGGAATATCCATAACAAGGATAAGAGGAGATATTAATGGCCAAGGGTCAGTCCTTACAGGATCCTTTCCTGAATGCGCTGCGCAAGGAAAAAGTGCCTGTTTCTATCTACCTGGTGAACGGCATTAAGTTGCAGGGCCAGATAGATTCTTTTGATCAGTTCGTGGTGTTGCTCAAAAACAGCGTGAGCCAAATGGTCTATAAGCATGCTATTTCCACAGTAGTACCCGCCCGTAACGTGCGCCTCGCCCCGTCTGACGAGGAAGCAGTGGTCGAAGAATAACTTTCCGGCAAATCCCGGGGTGAGCAATTTTGTTTGAGCGGCCACGCAGTGGCGAAAAAGCTGTCTTGGTGAATATTGGCCTTGGCGGTCCCGCC
>JBFGOQ010000081.1:0-9966 GCA_041565075.1 Gammaproteobacteria bacterium | reverse complement strand
CCGGCTTATTCGGGATTTCTCATTTTGAGATCACGGAGTACCGTGATTCCGGCGGCCATCGCCGTCATTAGTAGTGTATTTGTTGTGGGCGCGGCGATACCGCCATTGTGGCCTATTGCGAGGTCGATCCCCATGCCAGTTTTGACCAGGCCCGCAACCAATCCCAGGCCGGCACAGGTAAGCAAGAACCGCAAATACCAGGACAAAAGTGCGCGCATGATTCGTCTCCTGCAGGACGCGAAAAACGGTGACATAGAAAAAAACTGTTCGTACTCGAGCCATATGCAAGTGACATGCCAGTCAGTAATGCACGGCGGTACGCGCATTTGCGAATTGAAGAAACGATTTCTAGTGACGATTTACGTCACTTTGTGACATGGCGAAAGAAATGACCCGGCCAGATCGTGCACGCGGTGGCCAGGTCTGCCTGTGCCGGAACAGCCTGCCTTGATGCTGCGTTGCGGTTAGCCCAGTTGCACCAGCAGCAGCTGCAGCACCCGGGGCAGGACCTCACCAGACTTACCGGCTATGAAAATGGCCGCGTCGTTGGTCAGCGGTGTTTTCTGCGGATTGATCTCGGCAACCATTGCACCGTTGCCCATGGCAATGCGTGCCAGGCTGGCGGCCGGTTCCACCACGGCGGAGGTGCCAACCGAAATAAACACGTCGCATTGCGCTGACGCGTTAAACGCGGCATCGAGAACCGCCGGATCCAGCCCCTCCCCGAACCACACGACATCGGGCCGCAGATTTGCGCCGCACCGGGTGCAGGCTGGCGGACTCGCTGTCTCGACCGGGTTCCAGTTACTGACGATACCTTCACGGGAACATCGGTTGCGCCGGATGTTGCCGTGCAACTCGATTATGCGATTGCTGCCTGCCGCAGCATGCAGCCCGTCGACGTTTTGGGTGATCAGGGTCAGTGCCGGGAGCAATCCCTCGAGTTTCGCCAGAGCATAGTGTCCGGGATTCGGGTTGACGCTTGCCAGGCGGGTGCGCCGCCATTGATACCAGTCCCAAACCGTTGACGGCTGGCGCCGAAAAGCTTCTGGCGTGGCAAGGTCCTCGGGCCGGTATTTTGCCCAGAGTCCGGACTGCTTATCGCGGAACGTCGGGATACCGCTTTCTGCAGATACACCGGCACCGGTGGCGACCACCACCTTCTGCGCGTTGCTCATTGCACCTGCAAGTTTCTCGAGCGCCGGTTCGCAGGCCAGCTTGCTACCGGATGCGGTTTGCCTGCCCACCGTTTGGTCAGTTTTTTGTCTTACTGCCTGGCCCTTGCCATCTGGCGCAATACGTAATGCAAAATACCGCCGTTCTGGAAATACTCACGCTCCTTGGGCGTATCGATGCGCACCCGCGCGGTGAACTCCCGCGTCTTGCCGCTCTCACTCTTGGCACTCACCGTGACTTTTTCGGCGCGGCCGTTGTCAACGCCGGCAATCGTGTAAATTTCACTGCCATCAAGGCCCAGGGTGCCGGCGTTTTCGCCATACTCGAACTGCAGTGGCAGGACACCCATGCCGATCAGGTTCGAGCGATGAATGCGCTCGTAGCTCTCTGCAATCACCGCTTTGACGCCCAGCAACAAGGTGCCCTTGGCCGCCCAGTCGCGTGAGGATCCGGTGCCATATTCTTTGCCCGCAATTACGACCAGCGGCGTGCCTGCTTTGCGGTATTGGAGCGAGGCGTCGTAAATGGTCATTTGCTCGCCGTCCGGCTGCGTGCGAGTCCAGCCCCCTTCAGTGCCGGGGGCAAGCTGATTACGCAGCCGTATATTTGCGAAAGTCCCGCGCATCATCACTTCGTGGTTGCCTCGGCGCGAACCATAGGAATTGAAGTCCTTGGGCTCGACGCCTTTTTCGCGCAGGTATCGCGCGGCCGGGCTGTCGGCCGCGATGCTCCCGGCAGGAGAAATGTGGTCAGTCGTTACCGTATCACCAAGCAATGCCAGCACGCGCGCACCCTCGATATCGGTAATTTCATCGGTCGCCAGAGTCATGCCTTCAAAATAGGGCGGGTTGCGTATGTAAGTGGAGTCGTCCTGCCAGTCAAAACTCTTGCCCGAGGGTATCTGCAGGTTGTTCCAATTATTGTCGCCGGCGAAAACGCTGTCATAACTGCGCTTGAACATGCCACTGTCAATGTTCGACAGGATGGTTTCGTGAATCTCTTTCTGGCTGGGCCAGATGTCTTTGAGATATACCGGCTGCCCTTCTTTGTCGTGTCCAAGCGGATCGTTGTAAAGATCGAAGTCGAGGCTGCCGGCTAACGCATAAGCCACTACCAGAGGCGGAGAGGCAAGAAAATTCATGCGTATGTGCTGGTGAATTCTGCCCTCGAAATTGCGGTTGCCGGACAACACTGAGCAAGCCACCAGTTCATGCTCGGTAACCGCCGCAGCGATTTCAGGCCGCAAGGGACCGGAATTACCGATACATGTCGTACAGCCGTATCCCACCACGTGAAAGCCAAGGCCCTGCAGATCGTCCAGCAACGCCGACTTTTCGAGGTAATCGGTAACCACTTTGGATCCGGGAGCGAGGCTGGTCTTAACCCAGGGTTTGGTATCGAGACCCTTTGCCAGTGCATTGCGTGCCAGCAGTCCGGCACCCACCATCACCGCCGGATTGGAGGTATTGGTGCAGCTTGTTATCGCCGCAATCAATACCGCACCATCGCTGATTTCGCACTCCTTGCCGTCGATCACCACATCGGCGACCCCTTTGGGCTTGGCAAGGGCGGTGCCCACGGCCATGTCACCTCCTTCATTCTCAAACTCGGTCTGGCCACTGTTGTTGGGCACGCGATTCTTGAGGATGGGCTCCATGTGGCGATTAAACGTCGCTTTCGCAGTCGTAAGGGCGATGCGGTCCTGAGGGCGCTTGGGTCCGGCGATGCTCGGTACCACGCTGGCCATATCAAGTTCCAGCAGATCGCTGTATTGCGGGTCCGGCTCACCGTCGACCCGCCACAAGGTCTGCGCCTTTGCATAGGCTTCGACCAGGGCAATACGCTCAGCGCTGCGCCCCGACAGTTTCATATAGCGAATAGTTTCGCCATCGATCGGAAAAATAGCGCAGGTGCTGCCAAACTCAGGCGACATATTTCCCAGCGTGGCACGGTCGGCCAGCGGCAAGTTGCCAAGACCGTCACCAAAAAATTCGACAAATTTACCGACTACGCCGCGATTGCGCAGCATCTCCGTTACAGTAAGCACAAGGTCGGTTGCCGTGGCACCTTCCGGTAAATTACCCGATAGTTTGAAGCCGACGACTTGCGGGATCAGCATGGTGATGGGCTGGCCCAGCATGGCTGCCTCGGCCTCGATACCGCCCACACCCCATCCCAAAACTCCCAGACCGTTAATCATGGTGGTGTGTGAATCGGTACCCACCAGGGTATCGGGATAAGCAGTACGCTTACCATCACGCTCGTTCTCGAACACGACGCGGGCCAGATACTCGAGGTTGACCTGGTGAACAATGCCGGTATTCGGAGGCACGACCTTGAAATTCTTGAACGCGTTCTGGCCCCAGCGCAGGAAAGCATAACGCTCGCGATTACGGCTGAATTCAATGCGGTTGTTGGCATCAAGCGCATTCACACTGCCGTATTGATCCACCTGTACCGAGTGATCAATAACGAGCTCGGCAGGGGAGAGCGGGTTGATGTCATCGGGATCGCCGCCCAGCGCCACCATGGCATCGCGCATGGCCGCCAGGTCCACGACCGCCGGGACACCGGTAAAATCCTGCAGGATGACCCGTGCCGGAGTAAAGGAGATTTCATCGCTCGGTTCGGACGCCGGATCCCAGTTGGCGATCGCGCGTATATCGTCCGCCGTTACATTTTCGCCGTCCTCATGGCGCAGCAGATTTTCGAGCAGAATCTTGAGAGAAAAAGGCAGGCGGGAGAGATCGATGCCATCCACCGCATCCAGTCTGAAAATATCGTATTGCTTGCCGTTCACTTCCAGGGCCTGGCGGGCACTGAATGAGTCCTTCATATTTGCTCCTGGGTTCTGCCGAATTTCCTGTGTGCGCCAGTATATCAAAGCACCACGGGCGCAAGGCCCCGACAATCATGCCGTTCGCTTACTTGCCATGACCCTGTCTGCGCGCTGCCGGCTTTCGATTACACCGCCGCCCAGGCAGATTTCACCGTTATAAAAGACCGCGTACTGGCCCGGCGTTACCGCTCGCTGGGCGGATACGAAGCTCACCTGCAGCTGCCCGTCTTCACCTACAACTACCTGGCAGGCCTGGTCGGCCTGGCGGTACCGGACCTTGACCGAACATTCGAATTCTGGTGCCGGTGCATGCCCGGCGACCCAGCTCACATCGGCCACAACAGCGCCCTGGGAGAACAGCAGAGGGTGGTCGTGGCCCTGTGCCACCCGCAGAACGTTGGCGGACATGTCCTTGTCGACAACATACCAGGCGGCATCGTTGGCCCCGCGAATTCCTCCGATGCCGAGCCCCTGGCGCTGGCCCAGCGTGTAAAACATGAGGCCACGGTGTTCGCCGAGGGTGTCACCGTCCACGCTCATTATTGCGCCCGGCTGGGCCGGCAGGAATTGCCCGAGAAACGCCGCAAAATCGCGTTCGCCGATAAAGCAGATGCCGGTGCTGTCTTTTTTCCTGTGCACGTCGAAGCCCGCCTCGAGTGCGCTGGCGCGCACCTCGGTCTTGGTCATTCCGCCCAGGGGAAACAAGGTGTCAGACAGGCCCGGCTGGTCGACGGCGGCCAGAAAGTAGGTCTGATCTTTGCCCTGGTCAATGGCGCGGAGCAACTGCCATTCATAGCCATGCCTGCGCACCCGTGCATAGTGACCGGTAGCCACGTGTTCAGCGCCGAGCCGGCGCGCATAGTCCTTGAACACTCCAAACTTGATCTCCCGGTTGCACAGGATGTCGGGATTCGGCGTGCGGCCTGCCTCGTATTCATCCAGAAAATGCCGGAATACGCGCTCACGATACTCGTTTGCAAAATTAACCTTGTGCAGCGGTATATCGAGTTCTTCGCATACCTTGCGGGCATCCTGGTAATCGGCGGCAGCGGTGCAGTAGGCTTCTTCGTCTTCTTCCCAGTTGACCATGAACAGGCCATGCACATCCAGGCCCTGACGCTTGAGCAGCAAAGCCGTGACACTGGAGTCCACGCCACCGGACATGCCAACGACGACTCGATCCTGAGATGTTTTGGGGAACATCCGGATATTTTACTTGATGACCGGATGCAGGGCAGTGGCCGTGGGTTACAAGGCTTGCGCCTTGTCCAGCAGTGCTTCGACACCGCAGTCATTGACCAGGGAAAGAGGGTGACGCTTGCCCGCCAGATAATCGTCCAGTGTCTGCATGACCAGCGGACTGCGCAGCCTTGATAGCTGGCGGAGCAGGTCCTGACGACCGAGCCACAGCGCGCGTTCGATGCCCGTGTCGAGCACCCTGTCAGGATCATGCCGGAGAGTCTGGGCGGCGAAAGCAATGCGCAAGACTGTGACCTGCTTGACGGGATGGCGCCACAAATACAGGCCGATGACCGCCAGTGGCTTGATGTGCCAGGCCGTTTCTTCCAGGGTTTCCCGGCAAACGGCCTCGACCAGTGTTTCATTTTCTTCGAGATGCCCGGCGGGCTGATTGATAACCAGCCGCCCGCGGCTGGTTTCCTCGACCATCAGGAACCGGCCCTGTCGTTCTATAACCGCCGCCACGGTCACCCTGGGACTCCATTGCATGCGGCAATTATATCGGGACAGACCGGTTGGCAGGCCTGATTCTTGTGATTCAGTTCACACTTCTGACTATTTTTTTCCTTTAACTATTAAATACATGGATTTGTTTGTTCACATAATACAGGGGCCTATGTATGCTCGGCCACACTAACGAAGCACTGTGAGAGGAAGGGACCTCAAGCCATGGCCGAAGTCAGCAAACAAAAAAGCGTTCCGTCCGCCACCAAGCGCCGTATGCGAGCCGTGCTGTACCGCCACGGACTGCCCAGGACATTTGGTAAACCAGCGATCCTGTGGCTGGCGGGACTGGTCGCCGCCTTCGCGTTACTCAGTGTAAATGGCACTGTGGCGGCCGAGTCAGTGGCCGAAGAATCAACTTACACATTTTCGCCGCGGTTCGGCACGCGCAAGACCGAACTCGCTGCAGCTGACCGCGAGCAGCTAAACGAAATTGCCAGCAACTGGCAGGGCAGGCAAGACCTGATGCTTGAGGTCGTGGGACACACCGACAACGTGCCCATCGCGCCGCAGAATCGCAAAGAATTCGCCAACAACCAGGTGCTTTCGGAAGCGCGTGCGAGAACAGTTGCGGAATACCTGGCCAGGCGGCTGAATATTTCGCCGGCGCACATTCGCATAGTCGGTATGGGCGCGCGGCAACCGATTGCCAGCAACAAAACGCCTGCCGGCCGGGCAAAGAATCGCAGGGTGGATGTCACGCTGCGTGCCCGGGAGCGCGGGGCGGCAAGTCAGCAACCCGCACCGGCAACCCGGGTGACTGGCACCGCGGTGCTGGCAAGGGCAAGGGTGCTCATCGACCAGGGCCAGCCGGACGAAGCCCTCAAGCTGCTTAAAGGCGTCGAAGCAGAACTGATTGGCGACAGCGAATTTGATTACCTGTATGGCTTGGCAGCGCTCGAAAGCAAAGACATGGGCGAAGCGATGTTCGCCTTGCAACGCGCGATCGAGTTGGATCCCTCTTACGCGGCTGCTCGAATGGAACTCGCCAGGGCGCATTTTCAGACTGGCGATCTGCCGGAGGCCAAGCGGCAGTTTGAAATCCTTGCCGGGCAAAACCCGCCAGAGACCGCGCGAGCCGCCATATTTGAGCGCCTGGCAATGATCGAGCGTATGCAGGCCCTGATGGATCCCAAGCTGCAATACTACCTGAGATCGGCGGGTGGTTTTGACAGCAATGCAAACAGTGCGACTGACCTTAATAGTTTTCTCGGCTTCGATCTAAACGAACAAAGCCAGGAGACGGCCAGTGCTTTTGTAAGTGTGGGTGGGGGCGTCAGATATCTGAAACCACAGACCCGCGAGCTCATGCTGGACACACGTCTGGATGTTTCGCATCGGGCCAATTTCGAGGCCTCATTTGTTGACAGTACGAGTGCGCGTTTCAACGTCGGTCTGCGCCAGGAGAAAGCCAGCCAGGTTCGCAGCCTCGGCGTCCAGGGGTATCGGCAGCACGTTGATGGCAGCCTGAACAGTCAGGGTGTGGCGCTCGCCGGTCAATGGAATTTCAAACTCGATGACACCTGGCAAGTGGGGGTGCTCGGGCGTGTTGGCACGACCCGTTACGGCGATACTCTTAAGGTGAAGGACGTATATGAATACCTGGGCGGTGTGTCCGGCGCCATGAAATTTGGTGGCAGCGAACAGGGCACGGCCGGAATCTCACTGGTCTATGGCATGGAAGATCCGATTGAGGATGGCTCTCGCTATGCGCGGGATCTTTACGGTATTCGCTCTTTCGTCAATTGGGCGTTTTCGGCCAAGCTGCAGGGCAATGCCTCTGTAGGGCTGCTGAAGGCCGATTACGACGAGGTGTTTTTCCCCCTTGAGTACCCAAATCCACGGGAGGACACCCTGGTCCAGGCCCGTTTCGCGGCCTTTTGGCGCTTCAAGCCGGACTGGGTCCTGAACCCCTCTCTGGCCTGGTACCGTAACTCCACAGACGTCCAGATCTTCGAATTTGACCGCTATGAGCTCATGCTGTCGGTCTCGCGGTTATGGTAACTGGGTCACGGCCCGACCGATAACTGTTTCACGGTTGCTCTGATACAGGGCTCACAGAATTGCAACAAAGTGTTATCTATCGGTTTTTTATACGGTTTTTTGTGACACGATTCACGCATGAATATAGTAAGTACAGGTAACTTGCTGTGCACACCGGGCAAATCCGGTGGACTTTCAACACACAGCAAAGGTAGTAAGACGATGAACATTTTGAAGACCGTTAAGAATCTGCGCTTCGCACTTGTGGTCCTGGCCTTCGGCCTGCCACTGGCTGCGCACGCAGAGGATGCCGGTGAAGCGCTGTTCGTTTATGGACAGGCGTTCGTCGAATCTTCAGATGGTGAGCGAAAGGCGCTTGCCAAAGGAGAGGCGGTGCAATCCGGCGATAAAGTGGTGACCTCGGTCAACGGGCGTGTGCAACTGCGCATGGCCGATGGCGGGTTACTGGCGATCAGTCCGAACTCCGAGTTCCTGATCGAGGAATACAGCTATGCTTCCGGTCAGGCAGCCGAGCGCGTGGCCGCAAACAGCCAGCCGCGCAGCTTTTATGTTCTCCTGAAGGGTGGTTTTCGCTCAATTACGGGCGCCATCGGCAAGGAAAACAAGGCAGCCTATCGCGTGAGGACCCCGGTGGCGACCATCGGCATTCGCGGTACGGATTACACGGCGGTCTTCTGTGCAAGCGATTGCGTCGGTGGCAAGCGTGACGGTCTTTACGTCTCGGTTGCCCAGGGCGGCGTATTCATGAAGAACGAGGCCGGCATGCTCAGGCTGGAACCTGGTGATTTTGGGTTTGTGGCGGGTCCCCGCAGCAAGCCTGTACGCACCGGTGTCTCCGCCGAAAGGATTGCAGAACAGCGTGGCGCCTCCGACGAGGAAGCTGCGGCTGAAGTCGCACCTACCAGCGAAGACGGTGACAACCTGCTGGGCGGCGGCGCTAATCCAAGCGGTGCAGTAGCCATGTCTGCTGGCCCGTTGGGCAGCGCGCGTTCACATACCGACGTAAGCCTTGGCTCACCGGAGCTGGCGGCCGACGGTAGCGTGCAGAGCTTCTCGGCAGAGTTTCCGGCCGAGGGCAGTGCTACTTACGATGCCGGCAATGCAGAAGTTGTAGACCGCGGTGAGGATCCTGACACGGGTATTCGCTGGGGTCGTTGGGCCAACGGCAACGCCGACGTGACCACCGATTCGGGCACACAGCAGGTTGCCTTGCAGGGTTCCAGCCTGCACTGGGTCGCAGGTGGCCTGGGCGAGGCGCGCCCGGTCGTACCGACCACGGGCAGCCAGAGCTTCTCCCTGGTGGGCAACACCAATCCTACCGACAACCATGGCAACGTGGGTGTACTGGGATCGGCCGAGTTAAGTGCAGACTTCGACAGCCAGACTGTTGACGCCGCTGTGGGTTTGTCAATTGCCGACCAGAACTGGGACGCGTCTGCTAACGATGTGGCCCTGGACGGCAACGCAGCCACTTTCGAAGGCGAATTTGACAGTGTGACGGTGACTGATGTCTCGGATCCTGCCAACCCGTCAAGCAGCGACGGCACAGGCAGCCTCTCTGGCTTCTTCACCGGTGATGAAAATGGCGACGTCGACGGCGCGGGTATGAGTTACTCGCTAAGCGACGACGCGGACACCACGGTTTCCGGAAGCGCAGCATTCCAGACCGACACGCCACCTGGCGATCGGTAAACCGGGGAGTGTGGTTGAAAGACCAGGGCCCGCCGCTTGGCGGGCCCTATTTTTTTGTCCGGGCAAAGCTGGCGGGCGAACGGCTTATCGGTGCAGACGAACGGTTTTAATGCCGGCTGTTTGAGGGCCAAGCGTGATGCCAGTCACGGCGGGCTGTCCCGGTCCCAAGTAGAATTTGATAGTTGATTGAAGGGGTTGGGATTACACGAGCAGAGGGGCCTCGCAGGTTGCGACGAGATTCCGGATATGCAAGGTCCGAAAAACACGTTGCTCCCGAGCACAAAAGTACCTGGGCCAGGATGGATTTAGTGCCTGAAATTTTCGAAGGACGATGGCGATTTGCTTTGCACGCAGGGCTTGTTTTACTGCTGTCGGCCTGTGGCGGTGGGGGTTCGAGTCCTGACGAGGTAGCGGGTAATGCGAATCGTGCGCCGCTGGCGGTGGATGATGTGGCCTTGCAAAACGGCGGTGCGCTCAATATCGCGGTACTGGCCAACGACCGGGATCCGGAT
>JBFGOQ010000080.1:0-10113 GCA_041565075.1 Gammaproteobacteria bacterium | reverse complement strand
CCTGGCCCTTGATCTCGTGCGGATAGCCCACAACGGCCGCCTCGGCCACGGCCTTGTGCAGGACCAGCGCGCTTTCGATTTCGGCGGTGCCCATGCGATGTCCGGAAATATTCAGCACATCATCCACGCGGCCGGTAATCCAGTAAAAGCCATCTTCGTCGCGGCGCGCACCATCGCCCGTCACGTAGCACCCTTCGAACGTTGAAAAATAAGTCTCGACAAAGCGCTGGTGGTCCCCGTAGACCGTGCGCATCTGCCCGGGCCAGCTGTCGGTAATCACCAGGTTCCCTTCGGCTTCGCCCTGGAGGACCTTGCCCTCCCCGTCGAGCAAGGCGGGCTGAATACCAAACAATGGACGTGTAGCGGAGCCGGGTTTTAATCTGGTCGCGCCCGGCAGCGGGCTGATCAGAATTCCACCGGTCTCAGTCTGCCACCAGGTATCAACTATTGGGCAGCGGCCTTCTCCGACTGTGTGGTAATACCATTCCCAGGCTTCCGGATTGATGGGTTCGCCCACGCTGCCCAGCAAACGCAGGCTGGCGCGTGATGTTTTCTTAACCGGTTCGTCACCTTCACGCATGATGGCGCGAATGGCGGTTGGTGCGGTGTAGAGAATATTTACCTTGTGCTTGTCACAAACCTGCCAGAACCTGCTCCAGTCAGGATAGTTGGGCACGCCCTCGAACATCAGCGTGGTGGCGCCGTTGGCCAGTGGCCCGTAAACGATATAACTGTGGCCCGTTACCCAGCCCACGTCGGCGGTACACCAGTAGATATCGCCCGGGTGGTAGTCGAAAACATACTGGTGGGTCAGCGAGGCAAATACCAGGTAACCTCCCGTCGTATGCAGCACGCCTTTGGGCTTGCCGGTCGATCCCGATGTATAAAGTATGAAGAGCGGGTCTTCGGCGTTCATTTCCTCGGCAGGACAATTCGCATCTACTTTTTGCGTCTCTTCGTGCAGCCACGCATCGCGACTGTCGTCCCAGCCGATGTGTGCCCCGGTGTTCCTGACGACCAGTACTTTAGTGACAATATCCGCACCGGGCTTCGCGATAGCGGCATCGACATTGGACTTGAGCGGCACTTTCTTGCCGCCCCTGACTCCCTCGTCGGCTGTGATCACCAACGTTGACTGGCAATCGACGATGCGCCCGGCCAGGGCATCCGGCGAAAAGCCGCCGAAAACGACCGAGTGCACTGCGCCTATACGTGCGCAGGCCAGCATCGCGATGGCCGCCTCGGGAATCATCGGCATGTATATGGTGACGCGGTCGCCTTTCTCGGCGCCGAGGCCTTTCAGGACATTGGCAAAACGGCATACACGTTCATGCAACTCTGCGTAAGTAATATGCGCGTCCCGGTCCGGCTCATCGCCCTCCCAGATGATAGCTGTCTGGTCTTTCTTCTCCGGCAAGTGACGGTCAATGCAATTGGCGCAAACATTTAAGGTGCCATCCTGGTACCAACGGATATGCAAATCGTCTTTCGCAAATGATACGTCCTTGACTCTGGAAAAAGGCTTGATCCAGTTAATCCGCCGGCCCTGTTCGCGCCAGAAACTTTCGTTGTCCTCGACAGAATGGCGGTACATTTCCACATATGCATCTTCGTCAATCAGCGCACGTTTCGCGACCGCCGGATCTATATCATAGACCTTGCTCATAGTTGTCCCTGTTGTGTTGGTCCTGCAGGCGGCCCGCGCATGCAGACCGGTCAGTTCTTGTGGTTTCGATTATGGCAGATCAGTCGGGCCCTCGCCCAATCTGCCAGTCACTTGCAATTAATCAGCGCCAATGAGGCAGGCGCGACTTGTACGCAAACTAAAGTTCGGACAATCGGAAACGTCCGGTCATCTCGAAAGAAGGATCGGGGTGCAACACTTCGATGCGATTGCGGCCACCTTCCTTGGAAGCATAACAGGCCTTGTCGGCGGCCTTGAGCATGGCGGGCGGTGTATCTGAACCATCAGTGGTGAAAGTAATGCCAATGCTGACACCGACGCCGTAACTCTTGCCTTCATAATCAAGCCTGAAGGTATTGATAGTCCTGTGCAGCATCTCGGCTATGCGCAACGCCTGATCCTTGCTGCACCCTTCCAGCAAGAGCGCGAATTCGTCGCCGCCAATCCGCGCCAGCGTATCGCGATTACGCACCTTGGTTTTCATTAGTCTGCCAATTTCCCGCAGGAGCTTGTCACCGGCAAGATGCCCGGCTGTATCGTTGACCTGTTTGAAGTAGTCCAGATCGAGGAACACCAGCGCATAGGGTGAACCGTTTGCCCGCGCGCTGGCGGCAAGGCGTTCGAAGCGGCGTTTAAACTCCCGCTGATTGACCAGCCCCATAAGCGAATCGTGGGTGGCCTCATATTGCAATTCACGCGTGAGCTCGAGATTTTCCAACTGCAATTTCAGAACGTTTTCTATCGCCTGGTGGGTCTGGCGCGCTGCTACCGTAAGGCCGAGTAAAAAGAGCAAGATGAGCAGCGCCAGCGCAAAAGAATTGTAATCGCCCTGCAAGACCAGGCGATAAAGCAGCGGCAACATCGCAGGCATTGAAAACAAGAGGAATCCAAGGCGGAGCGCTGCCAGCACACTGACCGTCGAAGCACAGATGCCAGCCAGCGCGAAAGCGATAAACACCTGGTGCTGCAGCGAGCCCACCGGGAAAAGAAACGCACCCGCGCAACCCCACGCTACCCCGGCGACCAGTACACCTATGACATAGCGTGTGCCCCATCCAGCCATCTCTTCCGGATCAGGATCTGCCTTGGTGAACTTGAGGTTCAGCAAGAATCGCGCAGCCGATACCAGCACTATCAGCACAAGCCAGGCAAACAGCGCGCCGGCGGAGCTTACGCCCCACAGCAATACACTCAGTACTACCGCAGTTACCAGCGCCGCAATGAAATTGAGCGAGCCATAGGTGTAAAGCCACTTGACCTGCTCTGCCTGCAGCCAACCCGGTCCCAGCTTCCTATCCTCACCGGTCGCAAACAGGCCTGTTTTTTCGAAATCAACCATTGGCCCTTGAGTACACTGATCTCCCCACAATTACAAGGAATTACATCCAATCAGCCGCTGCCAGCAGCCAACTGCCCATTAATTTCTGTCGGACAAATGCCGGGCGATTGAGCACAATACTCATTCTGCACCGGCACCCACGGAGGATTTGCCCGCGCGCCAATTCGAATTGGTAGACTAGCGCCAGCCAATTCCCATCCGGATCGCCCTGATTCAAAGTTCATCCACAGTCTCAAATAGTATCTACAATTAATTGATGTTTATCGTGTTTTTTGTCAGAATTACTGCATGAACAGCCTGCGATTCCTGCTCTACAACATCCGCTACGCAGCGGGAACAGGCCGGCGCTTCCACCTGCCTCTGCCGGGGGCCGGCTACCTGAAACGCACCGACGCCAACCTGCAGAAGATCATCGAGTTTATTCGTGGCGTGGATCCCGACCTGGTGGGGCTGGTCGAAGTCGATACCGGTTCAATCCGGTCTCGCCGGGTCAACCAGGCCGAAGCGGTGGCGGACGCGTTGGGGCACTACTCGTCGTATCAGTGCAAATACGGTGAACAATCGATCAATAGCAGGCTGCCCATCATCCGCAATCAGGCCAACGCCTTCCTGGCGGCACCGCGGGTTCATGGTGAACGTTTCCATTATTTCGACACGGGCATCAAGCGGCTGATCATAGAACTGGAACTGGACGACGTGGCGGTCTTTCTGGTGCATTTGTCAGTCAAGTACCGACATCGCCATTATCAGTTACGCCATCTCCACGAAGTCATCAAGGCGACCGAGAAACCGGTTATCGTGGCCGGCGATTTCAACACTTTCTGGGGCGAACACGAGATGTATCTGTTCATGGAGGCCGCCCAGCTCAAAAACGCCAATAAACAAGGCATTCCGTCCTATCCGAGCAGCATGCCCCGGCAACAACTGGATTTCATCCTCTACAGCCCGGAATTGACAGTGACCCATTTCGAGGTGCCGAAGATTCAACTTTCAGACCATCTGCCCCTCTTGTGCGACTTTCGCATCAGCGGATGAGGGCTCGGCCGGTGTCCGTCTTTCAGGCGCAATTTTCTTGCGGCGCACCATCGCCAAACGTATCATTGCCAGCCCGGTCGTGGAGACCCGGGCCGGCGGCCGGATCGAGGCCGGCAAGGGTGACGGTCATTCCCCAAGGCGAGGAGCGTAAAAAGTGAACGAATCGAGTGGATCCACCGGGCGCGAGGTCTATTTTGTCGATGGCAGCCGGACCCCGTTCCTGAAGGCGCGCGGACGACCCGGGCCGTTCAGTGCCTCGGATCTCACCGTGGCAACGGGACGGCCATTGCTCGCCCGCCAGCCGTTCGCCCCGGACGCATTCGACGAGGTCGTTCTCGGGTGCGCCATGCCCTCGGTGGACGAGGCCAATATAGGGCGTATCGTGGCACTGCGCCTCGGTTGCGGCGACAAAGTGCCTGGCTGGACGGTCATGCGCAACTGCGCATCGGCCATGCAGGCGCTGGATTCGGCGGCCAAAGATATTGCGCTGGGTCGAGCAGACCTGGTTCTGGCCGGAGGCACCGAAGCGATGAGCCGGGCGCCGGTTCTTTTTAATGAAGACATGGTCAATTTTCTGGCCGATCTTGGCCGCGCCCGTAAACCGCTGGACAAGCTAAAGGCGCTGGCCGGATTTCGCCCCGGGCACCTGAAGCCCGTGATCGGGCTTCTGCATGGACTCACCGACCCCGTGGTGGGCCTCAACATGGGTCAGACCTGCGAGATAATCGCGCACCGTTTCGGTATCACCCGCGCCCAGATGGACGAGTTCGCGGTGCGCAGTCATGACCTTCTGGACCAGGGAATCGCCGCCGGTCATCTCGATGAAGTCACGCCGATTTTCGACTCGAGCGGCAAGGTGTACGAGGAAGATGACGGGCTTCGCCGCGGATCCACTGTTGATAAACTGGCGACGCTGAAGCCGTATTTCGACCGCCGGGTAGGCCTGGTCACAGCGGGCAACAGCTCTCAGATCACAGACGGCTCGGCGCTGCTGGTTATGGCCAGCGAGGCGGCGCTCAGTAAATATGACCTGCCAGTACTCGGTCGTCTTGTGGACACAAACTGGGCCGCCCTGGATCCGGCGGAAATGGGATTGGGCCCTGTGCATGCGTCCACGCCCATCCTCGAACGCCAGCGCATGGCCCTGGACGACATCGACTACTGGGAAATCAACGAAGCATTTGCCGGGCAAGTGCTGGCCTGCCGGGCGGCATGGCGCGATGCGGACTATTGCCGAAACACGCTTGGAATTGAAGACGCCGTTGGCGACCTGCCTCTCGAGCGGCTGAATATTGATGGCGGCGCCATAAGCATTGGTCACCCGGTGGGCGCCAGCGGTTCGCGCATCGTTTTGCATGCCCTGAAGGTCCTGCAGCGCACCGGAGGCAAGCGCGCCATGGCGACGCTTTGTATCGGCGGTGGCCAGGGTGGCGCGATGTTGCTTGAGCGGGTCGGAGGATAATAAATATGAACGAATCTGCAAGCACCGCTGCTGGCGAAGAAGCAAGCAAGAACTGGCATATCAATGTCGACGATGAAGGCATCGCCTGGCTGACATTTGACCTGCAGGGTTCGGGAACCAACGTGCTTTCTGCGCATGTCATGCTCGAACTCGACGAAAGACTTACCGAGCTGGAAAACCTGCGACCTCGCGCCGTGGTAGTGACGTCCGCCAAAAAAACCGGATTTATTGCCGGTGCCGATATCAAGGAATTTATTCAGCTCGACGACAAGGAAGCCGCTTACGAAGTTACCCGCAAGGGGCAGCAGATCTTTGATCGCATAGAGGCACTTGCCTGCCCTACGATCGCGTTGATCAACGGGTTCGCACTGGGCGGCGGCCTGGAACTCGCCATGGCATGTCGTTTCCGCATCCTCACCGACGATATTCGCGCGCGAGTGGGCCTGCCGGAAGTCAAGTTGGGATTGCACCCGGGCTTCGGTGGCACAGTACGCGCAGTGCGCCTTATGGGTGTTCTTGCGGCCATGGATCTTATGCTCAGCGGTCGCGGGTTGCGCCCGCGACAAGCCAGGAAAGCCGGGCTGGTGGACCAGGTCGTGCCGGCGCGACATCTGCGACGTGCTGCACAGATGATGGCGCTCAAGCCCCCCAAGAGTCGAAAGCGCAGCTTCAAAGAGCGCCTGCTGAGCAGCAGTGCATTGCGACCGCTGATCGCCACAATGCTTGAGAAACAAGTGGCCAAGAGGGCGCGGCGCGATCACTACCCGTCACCGTATGCCATGATCGAATTGTGGAAAGAGCATGGTGGCGACGATCTGCAGTCCCAGTATGAAGCCGAAGCCAGGTCTTTTGCAGAGGTATTTGTGTCCCCGGCGGCACGCAATCTCATCCGCGTATTTCTGTTGCAGGATCGCCTGAAGAGTCTTGGCAGAGAGGCCAGGTTTGATTGCCGGCACGTACATGTGGTTGGCGCCGGTGTGATGGGCGGTGACATAGCCGCATGGTGCGCGTTGCGCGGCTTGAATGTTACCTTGCAGGATCGCGAAGCCAAATATATCGCGCCTGCGATCAAGCGCGCGCACAAGCTTTTTGAGCGCAAGCTGCGCGACCCCCGCTTAGTTCAGGCAGCGAGTGACAGACTGCTGGCAGATGTAAATGGAACAGGCGTTCCCCGCGCCGACGTGGTCATCGAAGCGATATTCGAAAATGTCGAGGCCAAGCAAGCCCTGTATCAGGAGCTCGAACCGCGTATGAAGGAAGGGGCAGTGCTGGCCACCAATACCTCGAGCCTTAGACTGGAAACACTGTCGCCTGGACTCGCCGATCCCGATCGCCTGATCGGGCTGCACTTTTTCAACCCGGTCGCAAAAATGCCACTGGTAGAGGTAATCGCAGCTGAAAATTCGCGGCAGGATGAGATTGCCAAAGGTCTGGCATTTGCGCGACGCATTGACCGCTTGCCACTGCCCTGCTCCAGCGCACCCGGCTTCGTTGTGAACAGGGTACTGATGCCATATATGCTCGAAGCCGTGAAGATCGCGGAGGAAGGTGTGCCGTTACCGGCTATAGACGAGGCCGCCGAGTCGTTTGGCATGCCCATGGGGCCGGTGGAACTGGCGGACACAGTCGGCCTCGATATTGCTTACCACGTGGCGGAAGTCTTTGCCCGGGAGTTCGGGCTGACAGTGCCGGAAAAACTCAAGGCAATGGTCGACAACAAGCAGCTTGGCCGCAAGACCGGCAGTGGCTTCTACGAATACAGCAAAGGCAAACCCGTCAAGAAGCTGGACGATGATTACAAGCCTCCGGCCGACCTGACCGACCGCTTGATGATGCCTATGCTCAATGAAGCCGCCGCCTGCCTGCGCGAGAAAGTCGTCGAAGATGCTGACTTGCTGGATGCCGGTGTCATTTTCGGTACCGGCTTTGCGCCATTTCGCGGCGGCCCTATCCACTATGCACGCAATCGCGGCGTCGATGATGTCATCGCCACGCTCGAGGAACTCCGCGAGAGATATGGCGAACGTTTCGAGCCCGACAAGGGCTGGAATGACCTTGGCTGACGATCAGCACCGGTTGGTCATCCGCAGGCAAGAAACCGTGCCAGCGCAGGCCTGGAGAGGTGTGGGCAGGCACGGACCTTATGATAAACTCTCCCGGTTTTTGGCCAGGGCCAAAAGGGCTCTTGCTTTGGCCGCACCATGCAAGCGCGCAAGGGCAATCGGACTAATCGTGCAATGACAGACAAACAAGCAAGCATCAGCCAGCTGAAATCGCTGTCACCGCTGGACGGACTCAAGCAGGAAAACCTCCATGCGCTGGTGGAAAAGACGCGCGTGAAAAGTCTGGGGGCGGGCAAGAGCCTGTTCGATTACGGAGACGATCGCAAAGTAACGGTCTACTTGCTTTCCGGCGAACTGGAATTGGTCAATCACCAGGGCAAGGTGGTGAAGACCATCCGCGCCGGATCCGAGGAAGCACGCCACCCGCTCGCGCCGGTGCTACCACGCAAGCTCACGGCGCGCTCGAGCACGCCGGTCGATTTCATCGCAATCGACAGCGACCTGCTCGATGTCATGCTTACCTGGGATCAAACCGGTTCATACGAAGTGAGCGAATTGCGCTCACAGGAAATCATCGAGGACGACGATGACTGGATGACCACGCTCTTGCAGACCAAGGCATTCCACAAGATACCACCGGCCAATATCCAGGCCATCTTTATGCGCATGCAGCGCGTCACCTATAAAACCGGTGATACAGTTATCAAACAAGGTGATGAAGGCGAGTACTTCTATGTAATTACGGACGGGCGTTGCGCAGTGACCCGGGAAACACCGCTCAACAAGGAAGGTATCAAGCTTGCCGAGCTGCGGGTTGGCGACAGTTTTGGCGAAGAAGCGCTTATTTCAGAAGCGAATCGCAACGCTACTGTGACCATGCTCACCGACGGCACGCTCATGCGCCTTGGCAAGGAAGATTTCAATACCCTGCTCAACGAACCCATGTTGCAATGGGTGGAGCTCCCCGAGGCCGAGAAGATCGTCGCCGATGGCGGCAAGTGGCTGGACGTCAGGCTACCCAGTGAATTCGAGAATATGAGTATAAAAGGCGCAATCAACATTCCGTTGTATTTTATCCGCCTCAAGCTCAGAACCCTTGATCCTGACCTGAAGTATGTGGTGGTGTGCGATACCGGACGCCGTAGTTCGGCCGCTGCATACATTCTGAATGAGCGCGGGATTGACTCTTACGTCTTGCGAGGCGGCCTCACCATGTCGGGGGCCATCAAGGAATAGTCCGGGAGCAACGCGCTACATCGTGTGCGTCCGCTTGTCGCCGCCGAGAGCCCCGGCCAGATAGGTCTCGATCTTTTTCTGCGTCATCCCACGGTCCTGTTCGCTGAACTGCACACCTATCCCCGCCGAGCGTTTGCCCTGAGCACCCTTGGGCGTAAGCCAGATAATCTTGCCGGCAACGGGCAGTTTTTCATCCTCACCCATCAGGTTCAACAGCATGAAAACCTCGTCACCCAGACGATACTCAGTGTTGGTGGGAATAAACAGCCCGCCATTTTTGACAAACGGCATATAGGCGAGATACAGCGCGCTTTTATCTTTGATAGTCAGCGTGAGAATGCCGGGTTTAGTCATTGAGTACCTGCCTGGAGCATATGTGGGTCGGTAGCGAGATCACGGGTCCAGGGTATCAGCACACCCTCCAAGACCAGTAACTCGTTGGCCGAGGTCTGCAAAAGAGCTCTGGCCCTCGCAAGTCGGTCCGAATAATCGATCAAACGCTCCAAGTTTATGTTTTCCCCAGCCTTTTGCAAGTCATTGGGGAATTCACCGCGCACCGCCCTGGCGCGCGCCAGAACCATAACTTTGGCCTGCAGCCAATCCAGACATCTCTGCGCACCGGTTTTTTTCCAGCGTTCGGCAACCTCCAGCGGCGTAACGCGGCGTGAAGCGATGTCGCTCAGATCCATGGCCAGTTGCTGATCGAGTTCACCGAGGCCTTCTTCCTGCAACGCAAGGGCGCGCAACGGTGCACCACCCGCCAGCACCAGCAGCGGTTGCCACTCGGTATCCGGATATTGGCGTGCCAGCCAGTCGCGCGCCTGTGCGCTTGGCGGGCATGCCACCTGGGTATGCTGGCAGCGACTACGCACCGTTGCAGGAAGTTGCGCTGGTCGCGCTGTCACCAATAACAGTACCGTACCGGGGCGCGGCTCCTCCAGGGTCTTCAGCAGGCTGTTGGCAGCAGCGCGCGTCATCGCATCAGCGGGGCAAATGACGGCTATTCGCCGTGCTCCCAGGCTGCCAGTAAGCAGCAGGTCCGCCGACAGCGCTCTGACCTGGTCGATGCCAATGGTTTCCTTTTCTTCCAGCGGGGCAACTTCGTAGAAATCAGGATGCGTTCCCGCCTCCAATAGCGCACAGGCCCGGCAATTTCCGCATGGCCGGCCGGCAGGCGTCTCGTGCAGGCAGAGGAGCATCCTGGCCAGATAGCGGGCGAGAATCTGCTTGCCCACGCCCTCGGGGCCAGTCAGCAGGACGGCGTGAGGGAAACGCCCGCCCGCGGCGGAACTGG
>JBFGOQ010000079.1:0-10122 GCA_041565075.1 Gammaproteobacteria bacterium | reverse complement strand
GTCTTGTTTACGTAATAAGCTAATACTTCCGTGCGAGTAAGCATGCCTGTCAGATGGGTGGGCTGACGCCGCATCGAACGGGCAAAAAAGTCGTCATCCTGCTGCACCCAGTAAGTAAGGGTGTTGCCAAGATCCATAAGTGGATTGCCAATCGTCGCAAGTTCCCAATCAAGCACACCTATGATTCGGGTCGGCTTTTGCGGATCGAGCACGAGATTATCAAACCGAAAGTCATTGTGCGTCATACAGAGAGTCTCATGTTCGGGCGTGTGATCTTGCAGCCACTGCATAACCCTTTTGCCGGACATGACATTCCAGGTTCTCGCTTTAGCATAACGATGACACCAGCCATTGACCTGGCGCCGGGTATAGCCGGCACCCTTCGCCAGATCCGCCAGACCCGACGCCTGATAATCGACCTTGTGCAATTGAATAAGTGCATCGAGGGCGTTGGTGCAAAGCTCACGGATCGTTTCGGCCGATAGACTCAGACCGTCGGGCAGGTCGCGGCGCAGAATGATGCCCGAGATACGCGCCATCACGTAGAACTCTGTGCCGATAATTTCACGATCCTCGCACAGCGCGTACATCCTGGGCACCAGCGGGTAAACTGGCTGTAATGCCTGTTGCAACCGAAATTCGCGTGCCATGTCATGGGCGCCTTTCGCCTTGGTGCCGGTCGGTGCGCGTCGCAAAATGAGATCCTGGCCAGGAAACTCCAACCGATAAGTCCAGTTAGAGGCGCCGCCCGAAAATTGAGTGATCCTTGGCGAGTCCTTTAGCCCCGGGATGTGAGCTTGCAGCCATGGCAAGAGTCTTGCCATGGGCAGCTCTTCGCCCTTTCTCTGAGGTCGACCCTGGTCGAGAAGTTCGGTCGCTTTTACCATTGTTAATTTCGCGGGTGCAGGAGCTCAAAGCACAATGAAATGCGGGCCGCTGCTTGCGCCCCGGTGTCGGCAGCTAAGATGCCGCATGACGCTCAAGTTCCAATTTAGACACCATGCCCATGTGAACCTCATCGGGACCATCCGCCAGGCGCAGTGTGCGGGCCTGGGTATAAAAACCCATCAAAGGGAAATCGCCACATACGCCGGCGCCGCCATGAATCTGCATTGCCATGTCAACAACCCTTTGCAGGACATTAGGCGCGACTACTTTTATTGCCGAAATTTCGGTCATCGAGTCCCTGCCGCCGACCTGGTCAATTTTCCAGGCCGTATACAGGGCCAGCAACCTGGCCTGATCTATGGCCATGCGCGCCTGCGCAATGCGTTCCCGATTACCGCCTAATTGCACAAGAGGGCGTCCAAACGCCTGCCGGGTTGTTGCCCTGGCGATGGTCAGCTCAAGGGCGCGTTCGGCAGCCCCGATGCAGCGCATACAATGATGGATTCGGCCCGGCCCGAGCCGGCCCTGCGCTATAGCAAAGCCTTGGCCCGAGCCGACCAGCAAATTCTCCCGTGGCACCCGCACATTCTCGAAATGCACTTCACCGTGCCCATACGGGGGGTCGTAGTCACCGCAGGCAGTCAACATCCGCTTGATATTGACGCCCGGTGTACTGACCGGCACCAATACCATGCTGTGTCTTTCATGCCGCGGCGCTTTGGCATCAGACAGACCCATAAAAACAATCAGTCGCGCATTCGGGTGTCCGATTCCTGTAGCCCACCATTTTCTGCCGTTAATGATCAGATCGTCACCATCCTGCCTTATCGTCGCGGCCATATTGGTGGCATCGGAAGAAGCCACGCCAGGCTCGGTCATGCAAAATACCGAGCGAATTTTTCCATCCAGCAACGGTTGCAGCCAGCGCTCTTTTTGCCGGTCGCTGCCATAGTGATACAAAACTTCCATGTTGCCCGTGTCAGGTGCATTGCAATTAAACAGTTCCGGTGCCACCAGGCTTCTGCCCATTTCTTCAGCAAGTGGCGCGTACTCAAGTGTGGACAGTCCGGCTCCCAGTTGCTCGTCCGGCAAAAACAGATTCCACAGGCCGGCCGTGCGCGCCTTGTTCTTGAGCTCGTCAGTCTGCGGGAGCAACTGCCAGGTCCGCCAGTCATCGGATAAGTTCAATCGCCGGGTCTCGGCCATGAACGTCTCCTCATAGGGCATGACAAATTCGCTCATAAACTTTTTGAGTTGGGCCAGCAGTTCCTGGCTTTTTTTTGAATATTCGAAATTCATGATCAGCTCCGGCCAGAGACTCAGAACCAGTGTGGAGGAATAAGCGGATAAATGACACGCAGAATGGCCCAGGGCCAGAAGGGCACAAATGCTTTAGCCGGTTCTTTCTCGATGGCTTTCACCATCGCCCGACAACCGGTCTCGGTATCTACGATGAAGGGCGTGTCTTTGACTTTTTCATTTAATTCACTCCGAATAAAGCCAGGATGTATCGAGCTGATCCTTATTGGCGTGCCACGTACGTCGGCTCGCAATCCTTCGCTCAGGCTCGACAGGCCCGCCTTGGTCGCGGCGTAGACATTCATCGGCCCGCGAAAACCGCGCACCGCGCTTACCGAAGAAATCGTCACCAGGTGCCCGGCATTGTTGGAGCGAAAAATTTGCATGGCAGCTTCGCACTGCGCCAGCGCGGCGACGAAGTTTGTCATGGCCGTTTGCACGTTGGCATAAAAATAACCTGTTCCCAGAGAGGCGCCTTTGCCCATGCCGGCGTTTACAATGACCCGATCCAGCCCGCCCAGCTCCTCATCAAACGCGGCAAAAGCTTTGAAAACCAGGTCGTGGTCATTCACGTCGAGCTGGCGCACCAGCACTTTTATGCCGGGGTGCTTGCCTTGCAACTCCGTCTGCAGATTCTCGAGCCGGTCCAGGCGCCGGGCACAAAGGGCAAGGTTGCGATCCATGCCGGCGAATAACCGGGCCATGCCTTCGCCAAGGCCTGAACTGGCACCAGTAATAAGAATATTTTTTCTTGTCATTATCGAGGTGCCACCCCGGCCGCACCAGGAGAAACGTCTGATTGTAATACAGCGCGCGCCGGGTCACCTGTAGCGCGCGTGACACCTGAGCTTCGAATCGTTCGGCAACAGCACATGCCGAAATTGCCGACTTTGTGTGATCAGATTTTTGCGCCCCGCAGCCGCAGTGCATTGCCGATAACCGACACCGAACTGAAGCTCATTGCCGCAGCAGCAATGATCGGACTTAGCAATACACCAAAGAATGGGTAGAGTGCGCCTGCGGCCACTGGCACGCCAAGACTATTGTAGACAAAAGCGAAGAACAGGTTCTGCCTGATATTTGCCATGGTCGCGCGTGACAAGCGTCGAGCCCGGACGATGCCGCGTAAGTCGCCTTTTACCAGCGTCACGCCTGCACTGTGCATGGCCACATCGGTACCTGTTCCCATGGCAATGCCGACATGCGCCTGGGCGAGAGCAGGGGCGTCATTGATGCCATCTCCCGCCATGGCCACCACGCGACCTTCACGCTGCAGGGACCTGACAGCTTCCGCTTTCTCATTCGGAAGCACTTCGGCTAAAACCCGATCTATGCCCAGACGGTGGGCGACGGCATCTGCAGTCTTCTGGCTGTCTCCCGTAACCATGAAGATTTCTATGCTTTCGGCATGCAAGCCTTCGATCGCGTCGCGAGTTGTGGCTTTGATCGGATCGGTCACGGTAATTACACCCGCGGGCATATTTTCAATGGCAACAAACATCGCCGTCTCACCTTGCGCAAGCAGCGGCTCGGCAATCTTCTGCAACGGCTGCGATTGCGCTCCGATGTCACCCATCAGCGCGCGGTTACCCAGGGCGACAGCGCGTCCATTTACGCGTCCTGTCACACCCTTGCCGGTATGAGACTGGAAACCCTCTGCCTGAAACAAGGGCAATCCACGGTCCTTCGCTGCACTTACGATTGTCTCCGCCAGTGGATGCTCACTGCCTCGTTCGAGGCTTGCAGCAAGCACCAGGAGATCCTCCTCCGTGTAGCCTGCAAGCACACTGACACTTTGCAGGGCGGGCTTGCCCTCTGTAAGGGTCCCGGTCTTGTCGACGATCAGCGTATCGACCTTGCGCAGTACCTCGATGGATTCCGCATCCTTGAACAACACGCCCAGCCCGGCACCCTTGCCGGTGGCGACCATGACCGACATGGGGGTGGCGAGGCCCAGTGCACAGGGACACGCAATGATCAACACGGCCACTGCATTGATCACCGCAAAGGCAAGCCGCGGTTCCGGGCCAAGCAGCGACCAGATGACAAAGGTGAATCCTGCAACGCCGATCACGGCCGGCACGAACCAACCGGCAACCTGGTCCGCAAGTTTTTGTATCGGGGCACGACTGCGTTGTGCATCGCTCACCATTTGGACGATTTGCGCGAGTAATGTATCTGCGCCTACCTTTTCGGCACGAATCAACATTGATCCGGTGCCGTTTACCGTGGCCCCGATCACTTTTTCACCCGCAGCCTTTTCGACGGGAATCGGTTCACCGGTAAGCATCGATTCATCTACTGATGAGTGTCCCTCGAGTACGACGCCGTCCACGGGGAGCTTGTCGCCGGGCCGGACGCGCAAGGTGTCACCCAATTCAATCAGCTCGAGGGGCACGTCCGATTCGCTGCCGTCGGCATTAACGCGTTTTGCCATCCTGGGGGACAGGGCCAATAACGCCTTGATTGCCGCGCCGGTCTGGCTCCGCGCCTTCAATTCCATGACCTGCCCCAACAACACCAGAGCCACAATGACGGCGGCAGCCTCGAAGTACACCGCAACCTGGCCGTGAGCATTGCGCATGGACACGGGAAATAATCCCGGGGCCAGAGTCGCGATAACGCTGTACAGATACGCGACCCCGACGCCGAGTGCGATCAGCGTAAACATGTTCAGATTCCGTGTTCGCAGAGATTGCCAGCCTCTGGCGAAAAACGGCCGGCCACACCACAGGACCACAGGCGTGGTGAGGATCAGTTCGGCCCATCTCGAAACCACCGGCGAAAGAAGCCTGCCGATCGGGTTTCCCGGCAACATATGTCCCATTGCCAGAATGACTACCGGGGCTGACAGGGCCAGCGCGACCCACAAGCGCCGGGACATATCGCTCAGTTCCGGATTGGCATCCTCATGACCCGACGCGGCGCGGGGCTCCAACGCCATGCCGCAGATCGGGCAACTGCCGGGCCCGTCCCTGATGACCTCGGGGTGCATGGGACAGGTCCATTCTGTGGCCGCGACCTGCGGCACGCTCGGCTCCAGCGCCATGCCACACTTCGGGCAAGTCCCGGCGGCTTCGCTGAGGATCTCGGCATGCATGGGGCAGAGCCAGGGACCGTTGCCCACCGGCTTGGCGCCGGGTCCGGCGCCGGCATCATGGTGGCAGGTAGCGCGTGAGGATTCGGCAGGATGTTCCACCCAGACAGTTTGATCTCAAGCCCGGACCTTAGAAAGCCGCGGCGCTGCACAGATACAAGAATACTGTGGAAGAAAATACCTTAAGTACTTGTTTTTATTAAATATCGATTTGCCTTTCCACGCAACGAGGGTTGCCCCGCACGGCTCCGGTTCTTGCCTAAACGCGCTTCGCTTCCTTGCGATATGCGTGCAGCAGCGGTTCCGTGTAGCCGTTGGGTTGGCTGGTACCTTTGAATACGAGGTCGCAGGCAGCCCGAAAAGCAACACCATCGCAGGCCGGTGCCATTTTACGATACAGGGGGTCGCCGGCATTTTGCTGGTCCACCACCGCTGCCATGCGTTGCAGGGTTGCGAGCACCTGTTCCTTGGTGCAAATCTCATGCAGCAGCCAGTTGGCCATATGCTGGCTGGAGATGCGCAGCGTGGCGCGATCCTCCATCAGCCCGATGTGGTTGATATCGGGCACCTTTGAGCAACCCACCCCCTGATCGATCCAGCGGACCACATAGCCCAGGATGCCCTGCGCATTGTTATCGAGTTCTGCCTGGATCTCTTCCGCTGCCAGGAGCGACGGGTCATCCATCAGGGGGATAGTCAAAATATCATCGAGGCGCGCCGTGTCACGACCAGCAAGATCCTTCTGGCACGCGAATACGTTAACCCGATGGTAATGAATCGCGTGCAAAGTGGCGCCATTGGGGGAGGGCACCCAGGCGGTATTTGCACCTGAACGAGGGTGGTCGACTTTTTCCTTCAGCATGGCTGCCATTTCATCGGGCATCGCCCACATGCCTTTGCCGATTTGCGCCTTGCCCGGCAGACCACATGCCAGGCCGACATCGACATTCCAGTCCTCATAGGCCTGAATCCACGGCTGCTGTTTCATCGCGCCTTTGCGCACCATGGGTCCTGCCAGCATGCTGGTATGGATTTCATCGCCGGTACGATCCAGGAAGCCGGTATTGATGAATACCAGGCGTTCAGCAGCCGGGCGAATACATTCCTTCAGGTTTACCGTCGTGCGGCGTTCCTCATCCATGATGCCCAGCTTCAAGGTGTAACGCGGCAACCCCAGTGCATCCTCGACCTCGCTGAACAATTCGCAGGTGAACTCGACTTCCTCCGGCCCATGCATTTTGGGTTTCACAATGTATACGGAGCCCGTTCGTGTGTTGCGTTTCTCTGACGGATTGTCCAGGTCATGCTTGGCCGCGAGGGCCGTAATCATGGCATCGAGAAAGCCCTCGGGGATTTCTTTACCGTGTTTATCAAGCACTGCATCGGTAGTCATCAGGTGACCGACATGGCGGACGAACAACAGGCTTCTGCCATGCATGCGCAACTCGTCACCATCTGCGGCAATGTACAGCCGATCCGGATTGAGCTTGCGCGTGACTTGCTTGCCGTTTTTCTCGAACGTGTCCTGCAACATGCCTTGCATCAATCCCAGCCAGTTGCGATAAACCTCTGCTTTGTCCTCGGCGTCCACCGCCGCAACCGAGTCTTCGCAATCCATGATCGTCGTGACCGCAGCCTCCATGATCAGATCTTTGATACCCGCCGCATCAGACTTGCCGATGGCGTCATCACGATCGATCTGAATCTCAATATGCAGACCGTTATTGCATAGCAGAACAGCCAGTGGTTCCGACGGCTTGCCGCGGTAGCCTTTGAATTTGCTGGCCTGCCGCAGTCCGGTTGTTGTGCCGTCCCGCAAATGCACAACCAGGTTGCCGTCGGTAATGGCGAAGCCGGTCACGTTTCGGTAGCTGCCAGCGTTCAATGGGGCCACGTCGTCGAGTAATTGCCGACCGAACGCAATGACCTGTGCGCCGCGCACGGGGTTGTAACTGCTGCCTCTTGCTGCCCCGCCATCCTCGGGAATCGCATCTGTGCCGTACAGCGCATCATAGAGGCTGCCCCAGCGGGCATTGGCAGCATTCAGTGCGAAGCGCGCATTCTTCACCGGCACCACAAGCTGCGGGCCTGCTTGCTGTGCAATCTCGGTATCGACGTTTTGCGTGGCGATGACGAAGTCTTCGCCTTCCGGCAACAGGTAACCGATCTTTTCCAGGAAAGTCTTGTAAGCCGCCGGGTCCGGGCGACCAGGGTGTGCTTTGTGCCAGGCATCGATTGTCGCTTGCAGCGTGTCTCGCCTGGCGAGCAGCTCAGTGTTTTTTTGTCCCAGGGTCTCGACGATATCTGCAAAACGCGTCCAGAACTCCTCAGCGCTGACACCTGTACCCGGCGCGATATCCGAGGCCACGAGTTCATGTAATTCTGCAGCGACCTGAAGGCCACCAATGCTCACTCTCTCGGGCATAATTTTAACTTCTGGGCGAGGACGACGATGAAATTATGAGCACGCGGCTGCGGCGTCAAGATTGCTCTCAACGGCCTCGAGGAATCCCAACATGTCCACGACTTGCTCATTGTCCGGATCCGTGGTCTTGCCCTTGAGATCGCCCGTGATAATTCCCTGCCCAACCGTCTCGATCAATGCCCGCTTGAGGGCACTCGAATAGTCCACGAGTTGCTGATTGGCTTCTCGTTCGCCGAGCACAGCCAGCGCGTTTGCCAGGGCATAAAGCAATGCAGACGAATTAAAAAGCGCCTCCTTGCCATCGCTTTCGAGGTACCTCAGATACAGGTCGTGAGCTGTGCCATGGGGTGCTTCGTATAGCATCGTGCCGTCCTTGCTTTCGATTATGGAACTCGCAGTTGCCAGGCTGCCCCCGAGTGCAGCGGAAATGTCCGAGAAAATATCGCCGTCCAGATTCTGCGCCGGGTAAAGCGCATTGCGTGGTGGATCGGTAATCATCTTCTTCAATTGACTTGAAGGCCGCATGATCATGAAGGAGGGCGGCGGCGTGTCATGTTGCGCCAGATCGCGCCGCACATCGGTGATTACTTTGCTGAACACCTCATCATATTCCATGTATTCGCGCTTAAGCCCAAAGTAGACCTCTTTGTTCTTATGCGAAGCATCACGAAAAACCTGGCTGACCCAGTCCTTGATCGCTTCCCGGTCATTTGACATGAACAGAAGAGGATCGCCTTTCTTGATGAGCCGGGCATGCTTTTCGTCACCGTCGACAATGACTTTGAGGATGCCGTCCTCTTTGGCCGGCATATTGAAACTACCGTATTGATCACCGCCTCCCGCGCTCATCCGGGAAATCGACACATGGGCTTCGCGCGATGGTATGCCGTACTCCCTGAGCTCGTTTACCAGTTTGTAAAGTTTTCTCCCGGTAGTGTTGTCGGGAACGCCCCACAATGCGCGCTCGGGTGGATTGGCAACGATGCGCGCAGCCTGCGCATCAATAAGCTCGTAGCGATATTCCAGACCCAACCTGGCAAATTGCGTCTGGTAGTCTTTTTTATAAATGTCTTCAATCGCCTTGCGCATGACCCCGTCATAGCCGGGAATCACCGTATCTTTCAAACCCAGATAAGCATTGCGTTTTTCATCTATGGCGCGGCTGAAGAAACGATGTGCCCAGGCCTTGACCTTGTCGAGGTCATTACTGCAAAGCAGCCATGGGTCACCTTTATTAATATGACGACGGTGAATTTCGACCGGATCGCCGCTGCTGCCGACGAAGATCAGTTTGGCAATTCCAGTAGCCTTGGAAAGTTCGTTATAGCTGTCTTTTATACCGCCGCTTTCCATCGTAAATACTTCGATGTCGCGCCCGATCCAGTTTGGTCGCTTCACTTTGATATTATGAAACAGGATATCTTCGCGCGTTATATTGCCGTGAATACCTTTGCGTATCGCGCCGTTCGGTGACTTGGTGGCCAGCTTGTCAAGTTCGGCTTCCTTGATATCAGGATGTTTGGCAAGCAGCTCATCAAGCTGCGCTCGATTTACGGTCATGCCGGCATTCTTGATGCCAACGCCATATTTCTTGAGCGCATCAATTGCGTCGACCACTGCCTGGCCGTTGGTGAGCAGCCGGTTCTCGGCCGTCAGATCGATTTCAACCAGCTCGATGTCCAGGCGCTGGTTGACGAATTTGTCCAGGATCTGCTCGAAGGCGACCTGGGCCATCTCGTCACCATGCAACACCACGAGTGGTTTTTTCACATCAATCTTCCGCGCCATGGGTACTCCTGAGGGTCGGGCTCAAAGTCGGGCAGTTTGGTAGTTGGCGGTCACAAAAGGGGCGCTTATTTTACATGCTTGATCGGAAAATACTCTCAAAGGTCGTGGCCAGCACCCGACAGGAAGACTGGCCGCCTGACGTTGGATGGCTCGGCTTTTACGGGTATGCAATACCACTCAAACTGCTGCTTGCCAGATAGCTGCCACGGCGCTTTCCGGCATGCCGCAAGCGGAAATGGAAACAGGGGCATGAGACCCGGCCTTAACCGATGCCTGGGGGCGCCGTTGAGCGTCTGTGCAGGGCGGGGGCCTTATCGTGCCCTGCCAGAGGGTAGTCTTATTTAACATAATATACATTATGCGCATAATCGATACGGGTCCCGATGAACCCCCTAACCCAAGAAATCCCTGGAAAACGCCGGTTTCCTCAAGGTCTGCATGCAGGATTCAGAAAGGCTATGGCACTCACGCATGGCGCAATTGCTAGCGACCGGACGCAGGACGAATTCTAAATGCGTTCTCGCAACCCAGTTGGCTTGTACACACCTGATCAAGCTCGCTTTGCAGGTCGCGAAGGGTTACACCCGTATCTCTCAATGCGTCGATTCCGACGCGGGCAGTGACC